>NZ_JBHYGG010000222.1:0-2509 GCF_051859125.1 Gemmata sp. | reverse complement strand
GCCGCGAAGCGCGGCTCGACGCACCCTACAGCATCGCCGGACGTTCCTGCCCATAAATGATGCGAGCCGGCGGACTCGTGAGAGTCGCCGGCCGCGGGAACGTGTATCGGAGACGAGAGTGGGGGTGTGCTCGATCCGGGGGCGAACCCGGGTCGCCGGGGGGAACGTATGTGGGATGCGAGCCGTCGAACGGGGGTCGGTCTGATCTCGCCACCGGCCGCCGTTCGAAGGCGAGAGAGGGTATTGCACCGGTCGTGCCAACGCCTGTCGGGCACCCGCGAAATCGCCCGCCCCGCGTCTTTCGTGCCCTCCGCGCGCCCCCGGCCCCCTACGTCGAAATCGCGGCTTCATCCAACGGAGCCAACACCTTGCGCCGCGCCCCGGTCGCGGTGCGATGTCCACGCAGTGGCGGACTTCTCGACACCCCGTCGCCGGACCGGGCGGAAAGAATGTCCAGGGAATTTTTACATTCCGCTTGGCGACTTTGCCGGCGTGCCCGCGTTTGGGCCAACTGCGCGAGTTGGGAAGCGGGATTCCGCTTGACAGGCAACGCGAAACCTGTGATCTGTGGAATGTATCGGCTCGTTTGCGGCGGTCGGCCCCTCGCTCCTCGACTCGTAATCCCGACCGCACCGCCCGGAGTGATTCTCTCATCGCCCGTGGCGGCCCCGACACGCCTTGAGGAACCGACGGCCATGCTGCACTTCTCTTGCGACGTCTGCGGCAAGGATCTGCCCGAGGAAGCCGCCCGATATGTCGTGAAGATGGAAGCCTTCGCGGCCACGAACCCGGCGGAGATCACCGACGACGACCTGGACACCGACCACGTCGAGGAGATGGCCCAGCTCCTGAACGAGATCGAGAACGGCGACCGCCCCGCACCCGAGGAACTCCCGTCCTGCTCCAAGATGCGGTTCGACCTGTGCCTCGGCTGCTTCCGCAAGTTCGCCAAGGACCCCCTCAGCCGCGACGCCGCCACCCGCTTCGACTTCAGCGAGAACTGACCCACGCCCCGCGACGCGACCAGTCGGCGGAGCCGACTGCTCACGCCCCCCGCACCGCCGGGAACGCCAGCACCAGCGCCTCGACCAGCACGAAGTGGAACCGCGAGAAGTATTGCGCGGTCGTCCAAGTGTTCGGGATGCGCGGCAGTGCCGGGAACAGGTTCGCGACGCGCTCGACGCCGCCCGCGACCGGTCCGCACGCCGCCCCGCGAATGTACGCGGTCGCGACCTGAACCACTTCCTTCGCCTCCCACCGCTCGCGCCGCACCGCGGACGTCTTCGACGCCCGAATGCGACCGAACACCGCGTCCAGCTCGGCGCTCGCGGCGTGCTCGTGTCGGAGGAACGCCAGCAGCCCGGCGCGGATCGCGGTCGCGCACACCTCGTGGTGCGTCGCGCCCTCGACGGTCTCGGGCCACAGGTGCCGCGTGTCGTACAGGAACTTCTCGGCCGCCTCGCGGTCCCCGAGCCGCTGGAACCAGCACAGGCACGCCCACCCGAGTTCGGCGAGTGCGTTGACCTGCGACAAGTGCCCTTTGCCAGCAATCATCGTGAGGGTCTGCACCACGGCATCGACCAGCGGCGGGAACAACTCCCCGTCGGGCATCGCGGCCACCTGACCGACGGCCTGAACGAGCAGGTCGGTAATCTGGCGGAACGTGCCGGGAGTGTCTTGGTTGGTTGGCGCGACCGCTTCCGCGCAGTGGGCGGTCACGGCGCCGCTGACCTTCAGCAACAGCGACGAGAGCCATTGCGGGTCAACCGTGCCGGCGAGTGCGAGTGCGGTGCGCCACGCCCGGAGTTGGTATCCCCGCTCGCCTGCCTCGGCGACCTCCAACAGATTGCGGAGCTGTTCCCCGTCGGCCTCGGGCGTCGTATGGAACCGTGAGATTTCCATCAGGGAGGCGCTCTGGTTTTTCGTCCAACTCGCGTATGGGTCAACGAAGTTGGTTGGCTCCAAAATGCGTGAGTGTTCCCGAAGTCGCGTTGTGGTGTACTCGACACGCGCCCCGGCTGCGAGAGGCCCAGCGTCCTCCGGCGCACGGTAAATGAGTCTTGCAGGGAGTACCGATCGGACCGATGAGCCCGTCAGAGCCTCCTCGATCCGGAATCCGAACATGGTAGTCCCGGATCGATGAACGTTCGCGGCGATCCATCGCTCGTCGCTAACTGGGCCGCATTCAAACGGTTGACTCGCGTACTCCTCGTCGGCCCGCAGTACGGCGTCGGCCGCGGCGCGGAGGCGCTGCGCGTCGGCGGCCGCCCCGAGGCGTGCGAAGGCGAACGCGAACATCATGTCGGCGTAGGCGCGCGTCGGGTCGCGGCCAAGGCCGGGGCCGGTGAGGTCGGTGACGAGCCACTGCTGCACGACGCCGTGCAACCGGGTGAGGCCCGCAATCAGTTCGGCGTTCGTTGCGGACATTGTTCGCCCCTCATGAGGCAGTCGGGACCAACCAATCACCCTGGCGAGCCGGGAGCGTGAGCGACCGGAGTGACGTTGCTCC
>NZ_JBHYGG010000221.1:0-2541 GCF_051859125.1 Gemmata sp. | reverse complement strand
GTTCACGTTGACCCTCGCTCGGCGCTCGGGCCCGGACCCATACGAACCCAACAGATCCGGTCTGATCACGTGCGGCGACCGTTGGTTAGCGCCGCTCGCCACACAAACGAAGACAGCCCCGGCGCGTCCGCCGGGGCTGCTTTACTTCTGGCCGGTCACCCGGCCCGCACTCAGCGGGCGTTCGGGCAGCGGCCGTTCGGGCACGAACTGCCGAACGGGTTCACCGTGTACCCCGCGGGGTACACCACGGTCCCGCCGACGACCTGGCCGGCCGCCGGGGCCGAGTAGGTCGCGGCCGGGTACGAGTACGACAGGTTGCACTGGCCGTTGGCGCACCCGCTCACGATGACCCGGGCGGCCGGCTGGAGGCCGGTGACGACCGTGGTGACCGGCTGGCCGGCGGTGGCGAACTGGCTCAGGTGCCGGTTCAGGTCCACCGAGGCGACCGAGCCGGTGTGGCGGAGCGCCTGGACGTTTCCGCCCGGACTGCTGATGATCAGCCCCTCGCTGATCTCGAACTTGCCGGCCAGGTCCTTCCCGGACCCGGTCGCGGTGTCGACGTACAGGCACACGTAACTGTCGCGGAGCACCTTGGCGGCGGCTTCGGGAATCGTGCCATCGGCGAGCATCTTCGTGGGCCGGCCCGCGCCTTCTCCGATGAACACGGCGATCGGCTTCTGCTTCGCGGCGGCGTCGGCCATCGCGTGGGCATAGTCCGTTTGCCAGCTTGGCGACGGGCTCGCACCCGTGCCCAGAGCCCCAGCCAGGGCGACTACGGCTAGAGTCGTGGTGACCATCATCCTGTTGAACCTCCTGAAGCACACCACTGGTGAAGTCCCTGTCCACAGTAAGGACAGGGATGACAATATATAGACGATGTTGCCGGGGGCAGGAAGCCAATTCCTGGCAAATATGTCCCATTGGATAAAATGTGACGGCGAGAGAAAACGAATCTGGACACTTCTGGCCGTGATCGTACCCGGAACTTGGAAAGGGAGGGTGTTCGGGGTAATCTGGTTATCTTGGGTTATCTGGCGAATCTGCCCTTGCGATTCGTGATCTCGTACCACTCTGCTACAAGGTTCCTCCGACGGGCGACGCATTTCGGATGGTCGCTCATTCGCCCGTTCCAACACGGGTTCCGGGCCGCGCACCGGTCCCGCCGGGTTCGCGTCGCACCCGAACGCGGGTTGACCCGCACCCCGGGTTCGGGTACGTCGCCGGCATGGTCCGCACCCTGCTCCACCGTCCGACGACCGTGCTTGCGGCCCTCCTGGTGCTGGCGGCGGTCGCGGCCGGCTGCCACCCGTACGGCGGGCGGCGGCCGCTGTCGATCCGCCAGTCGCTGGCCCCGGCCGAGGAGCCGCAGGTCGTCCCGCCGGGGGCGGTCCTGTGCTGCGGCCCCGGGGCGGAGGAGGGGATGCGGCCGCAGCGGAACGTGCTGGCGCTGTCGAGCGGCGGGCTGTACGGGGCGTACTCGACCGGGTTCCTGTCCGGGTGGTCCCGGGCCGGGACGCGGCCCGAGTTCGACACCGTGACCGGGGTGAGCGTCGGGTCGCTGGTCGCCCCGTACGCGTTCCTCGGGGCCGAGTACGACGGCGTGGCGATGGCCCTCTACACCGGCGTGCGGGCCGAGGACGTGTTCCGGATCCGGGCGTGGGTGACGATCCCGTTCAAGGACGCGGTCGCGTCGTCGGCCCCGCTCAAGAGGCTGATCGAGTCGCAGATCACCCCGGCGCTGCTCCGGGAGGTGGCCGCGGAGCACCAGAAGGGCCGCCGGCTGTACGTGGCGACGACGAACCTCACCACCCGGCGGCTCGTGGTGTGGGACATGGGGCACATCGCCGGGCTGCCCGGCGGCGCGGCCCTGTTCCGCGACGTGCTCCTGGCGTCGTGCGCGGTCCCCGGGATGTTCCCGCCGGTGCCGTTCTGCGTGCCCGGCCCGGACGGGCGGCCGGTGACCGAGCTGCACACCGACGGCGGGGTCACGTCGCAGTTGTTCGTGCCGACCAACGTGTTCCGGGCGGCGGCCGCGGGGGCGGGGCAGCCGGTCGTCCCGGGGGCGACCGGGAACCTGTACGCGGTGGTCGCCGGGAAGCTGTACGCCGACGGCGCGCCGGTCCGCCAGCGGGTGCTGCCGATCCTGGGCGCGACGACCGAGTCGGTCATGTACGCCGGGTGCCGGTCCGAACTCGGGAACCTGCACGGGCAGGCGGTCCTGGCCGGGATGCGGTTCCACGTGACGGCCCTGCGGCAGGACCTGGACGTGGACGCCGAGACCCTCATCAGCATCGACCAGGGCGAGATGCAGAAGCTGTACCGCGAGGGCGAGCGGGACGGGCTGGCGGGCCCCGTGTGGCAGTTCGCCCCGCCCGACCTGTGCAACCCGCCGCCGGTCCGCGTCGCCCAGTACCCGAAACAGCGATAGACGGTGGGGGGGTGGCGGGGTGAGATTTCGGGTTTTGGCGAGCCGGGAGCGTCAGCGACCGGAGCAACGGCTCTCCGGTCGCTGACGCGCCCGACTCGCCCAAGCGGCTCGCT
>NZ_JBHYGG010000220.1:0-2587 GCF_051859125.1 Gemmata sp. | reverse complement strand
CGACCGGAGGAACGTCCCTCCGGTCGCTGACGCTCCCGGCTCGCCGGCCGACAAAAGCACCTTCCGGGTACCGGGCGGTCAGTCCTATTGATCGGCGTTGGTCACCGCCAGCCCAGCCGCTTCTTGACTTCCTCGAACGTGAACCCCGGTTCCTGCTTCGCCCGCTCGATCGCCTCCGGGGTGATCGCCTTCACCCAATCGGGATCGTCGTCGAACGCGACGAACTCGGACCGGAGCCGGTTCACCACTTGACCGGACTCGTCGCGGAGTTCGATCCGCTCGGCGAACGCGGCCCGGTCCGCCAGCACCCGGCCCGCGTCGGCCCAGTCGACCTTCCGCCCCGCGACGTACAGCGTGACCATGTGGAACCCTCCGAATCGGTGCCCCCATTGTACCACGGGCCGCGCATTCGGCGCTTTGGCGTCGCGCGCCGCTCAGATAGGATAGTCCGGTACGCATTTGTTCGGAGTGACGGCATGCCAACGCCCGGCGACACGCAGCCCACGATGCCGTTCGCGCCGGTGAGCCCGGGGCCGCCCGCGAACGGCGACACCGTGGCCCAGTTCGGTCCCCCACGGGCCGTCACCAGCGAGTTGCCCGCCCTCGCGCCGCCCGCGGCCCCGGACGAACTCGGGCGGCTCGGCAAGTACCGGCTCCAGCGGGAACTCGGCCGCGGCGGCATGGGGGCCGTGTTCCTCGCGTTCGACGAGCGGCTCCAACGCAAGGTCGCGCTCAAGGTCATGCTCCCGGAGGCGGCCGCCGACGCGACCGCCAAGGAGCGGTTCCTCCGCGAGGCCCGCGCCGCCGCCCGGGTGAGCAGCGACCACGTCGTCGGCATCTACGAGGCCGACGAGACCGACGGCACCCCGTACATCGCGCTCCAGTACCTCCAGGGGTACCCGCTCGACGAGTACCTCGCCAAGTACGGCGTCCCCACGGTCCCGCAGGCGGTGCGGATCGGCCAGGAGGCCGCCCTCGGGCTCGACGCGGCGCACCAACTCGGCCTGATCCACCGCGACATCAAGCCGGCCAACGTGTGGCTCGAGGCCCCGAACGGGCGGGTCAAGCTCCTCGACTTCGGCCTCGCCCGGCAGCGGGACGAGAGCGTCAACCTGACGGGGAAGGGGCTCGTCGTCGGCACCCCGGCGTACATGAGCCCGGAGCAGGCCCGGGGGCTCCCGCTCGACGCCCGGAGCGACCTGTTCAGCCTCGGGGTGGTGCTGTACCAGCTCTGCACCGGGCGGATGCCGTTCACCGGCGACACCCCGATGGCCGTGCTCACGGCGCTGGCGGTGGACCACCCGGTCCCGGTGCTCCAGTTGAACCCGCAGACCCCCGGGCCGCTCGCGGCCCTTGTCCACCGGCTCCTGGCCAAGCGGCCCGCGGCCCGCCCGCCCACGGCCGGGGCGGTCGCCGACGAGCTGAAGGCGGTGTTCGCGGCGATGCAGTCGCCCCTCGCGGTGACCGGGCGGCCGCAGGTGGTGTACGCGCCGATGGCGATCACCAACTACGAGCCGAACCCGTTCGAGCACATCACCCGGAGCGGCACCGTGAGTGGGGAACTGGCCACCGAGGCGGTGCCGGAGGGCGCGGGGCCGCCGAAGTCGCCCCGCCCGCAACCGGCCGCGGCCCGGCCGTTCCCGAAGGTGCTCGCCGGCTCGATCGCGTTCGCGGTCCTCACGGTCGCGTTCGCCGCGTTCCTCCTCACGAGCGGCTCGAAGCCGGCCCCCCCGCCGGCCGACGACGCGGGCGCCGCTCCCCCGCCGCCGAGGCCGGCGAGGGGCACCCCCGCGGGGCCCAAGAAGGACGGGGAGTTGGTCGCGGCCGAGTACGCGCTGTCGGTCGGGGCCGTCATCTACGTCTCGCCCGGCGAGGAGATCCGGATCCTGGCGACCCTGCCCCAGCGGCCGTTCGCGGTCACGCTCATCGACTTCCTGGGGAACACCCGGGGCATGGACGACAAGGGGTTCGCGGCGTTCGAGGGGTGCCGCGAGTTGACGACCCTCATCATGAGCAAGGTGCCGGTCGGCGACGCCGGGCTGGCCCACTTCAAGAACTGCAAGACGATCCAGTACCTGAACCTGTCGGAGATGCCGAGACTCACCGACGCCGGGCTGGCGCACTTCAAGGGGTGCGACGACCTGCGGCGGCTTGACCTGGGCGACGTGAAGGTGACCGACAGGGGGCTGGCGGCCTTCGCCGACTGCGCCCGCCTCTCGGACCTGTTCCTGCCGCACTGCCCGGACGTCGGCGACGGCGCGCCCGCCCACTTCGCGAAGTGCGAGCACCTCAAGGCGGTGCGGCTCGACCACACGGGGCTGACCGACAAGGGGCTGGAGGCGCTGAAGCGGTTCAAGGAGCTGGAGTCCCTCGACGTGCGGAACACGAGGGTGACGCCCGAGGGGGTCGCGGCGTTCAAGGAGGCCCTGCCGCGGTGCAAGATCGCGTCGGGCGACGCAGAACCGGAGAAGTGAGGCTCCCCTGCTGTGTTGACATCCTGGCGGGAACCGCTGGACGCTACCGGCGGGCCGCCACGGAGGGCGGCCCCTACCAGAGGGTTCGCGTTTGGGTCGTAGGGGCCGCCCTC
>NZ_JBHYGG010000219.1:0-2590 GCF_051859125.1 Gemmata sp. | reverse complement strand
GAGCGCCAGCGAGGGGGTGAGGCGCACCCCCTCGCTGGCGCTCAGGGTTCGCCCCGGCCCAGCAGTCACACATGGTGAACCCGATCGCACCCGTCACTGCTTCGGGCCGGGCGGCCCCCAGCTTCTTCTCCCACTCGCGGGTCTGCTTCGCCACGTCGCCGAACTGCCCAGGTCGGCCGGCCGGTGGGTGCTCAGAGCGGGCGCTCCATCCGGAAGTTGGTGAGCGCGACGCCGCGCACCACGACCCGCTGCTCGGCCAGGACGACGAACCCGTGGCGCTCGAAGAACGGGCGGGCGGTGACGCTGACCTCCGCGAACAGGCGGCGCGCCCCGATCCGCTCGGCCTCCGAGCGGACCGCCGCCATCATCGCCGTGCCGACCCCGCGGCCCTGGAAGTCGGCGTGGGTGAAGAACCGGTCGACGTGCCCGTCCTGCTCCAGGTCGGCGAACCCGGCGACCCGACCCTCGCACTCCGCCACGACCGCGTACCGGTCCGCCAGCGTCGCCCACCGGGCGGCGTTCATCTCCCCCGGTGCCCACGCCCGGAGCTGCTCGGGCGTGTAGTCCCGGCTGTTGACCCGGTGGACCGTGCCGTGGAACAGGTCGAAGAGCGCGGGGACGTCGTCGGTGCGGAACCGCCGGACGGTGATCGGAGAACCCATCGGGCGCGCCTCCATCAAGAACAGTTACGGGCGGTGGCCCACCGACGGGCCCCCACTGATCGCCGCCGTCCGGGCGGCCGTGGGCCGGGAGACGCAACACCGGGCGGACGCGGCCCCAACTACGTGGCCCGTTGCACCCCCCGGGAGGTTCGTTCAATTCGGTTGCAAGACGCAACCGAAACCCCAGTATACCCTGTCAGTTGCAAACCGCAACTATACCCCACAGGAGGCGACCGTGACCACACTCGACAAGGTACTTTACACGGCCAGGACCCACACCACCGGGGGGCGGGACGGCGCGTCCCGCACCTCCGACGGCCGGCTCGACGTCAAACTCTCGTCCCCGGGCACCTCGGGGACCGGGACCAACCCGGAGCAGCTCTTCGCCGCCGGCTGGTCGGCGTGCTTCATCGGCGCGATGGGGGTCGCGGCCGCCCAGAAGAAGGTTCCCCTCCCCGCCGACCGGGCGGTCGATGCCGAGGTGGACCTCGGGACCAACGCCGGCGGGTACGTGCTCCGCGCCCGGCTGAACGTCAGCCTGCCGGGGCTGGACCCGGCCGTCGCCCGCGAGATCGTGGACGCCGCCCACCAGATCTGCCCTTACTCGAAGGCCACCCGCGGCAACATCGACGTCGAGATCAACCTCGTTTAATCCGAACCGTCCGGACCCACCTGCCGCGCCGTGCGGGCGGGCCACCGCTCGGGTAAACGAGCCCTCACTTCAACAGGGGATGTCGCGAGCACCGAACGCGGGTCGCCGTCGTCAGTGATGCGCGCGCACGGGGAATGCGAACAACCGTCGCGCCGGTCGGCACCCGAGTTGCTCGAGTACCGAATGGCTCCCGCAGGAGGCATTATGTGGCGGGGTACGGTGAAGGTGGCACTGGCGTCGGCGCTGTACTTCGCGGCCCACAGCGCGCTCGCGAACGACTGGACCAAGGGGCAGGCGGCGCACCTGCTCGGCCAGCGGACCGCGGACGCATGGTACCGCCCGTTCTACCTGGTTCAGGGGCTCCTGTTCCTCGGGTTGCTGGCCCTGTACATCCGCAGGCAGCCGGGACGCGACCTCTACGACCTCGGGGGCGGTTGGCGGTGGGCGACGCGGGCGGGGCAAGTGGTCGGCGTACTCCTTCTCGCGTGGGCGGCTCTTTCCGTCGGGTTCCCCCACCTGACCGGGGCCGAGCAACTCGCCGCGTGGTGGCACGACGGGGAGGTGCCGCGGATGCCCGACGGACAGGAACCGTCGCCCGCCGGGGACGGGACGATGCGGACCACCGGCCCACTCGGGTACACCCGGCACCCGCTCAACTGGTCCCTGCTGCTGGTGTTCTGGCTGCACCCGCGGATGACCACCCGGCTGCTCGCGTTCAACCTGGTGATGACGGCGTACCTGTTCCTCGGGTCGCTGCACGCCGAGGCCCACATGCTGCGGTTCTACGGCGACGCGTACCGCGGGTACCAGGAGCGGGTGCCGTTCTTCGCCCCGGGCCCGTGACATGCACCTGGTCCACATCCTGCTCCCGCTCAGCGACAACGCCGGGAAGCCCCTCGGGCGGACCCTGTTCCGCACCGTCGCGGACGAGTTGACGGAGAAGTTCGGCGGGATGACCGCGCACACCCGCGCCCCGGCCGAAGGGCTGTGGAAGGAGGGAGCGGGCGGGGCGAGCAAGGACGAGATCGTCATCTACGAGGTGATGGCGGAGGGTCTGGACGAGGCGTGGTGGGCCAAGTACCGGAAGAAGTTGGAGCGGCGGTTCAAGCAGGAGCGGGTGATCGTGCGGGCGCAGGAGACCCGGTTGCTGTGACGGTTCGTTCGGCCTCGTGCTATAATGCCGTGCGGGGGTGGAGTAGATAGTCAACTCGCCGGGCTAATCCCAATGCCCTTCAGTTAAGCGGAAAGCCGGTGCCTCCTTGGTATTGTGGGGTTG
>NZ_JBHYGG010000218.1:0-2648 GCF_051859125.1 Gemmata sp. | reverse complement strand
CAACGGACTTGACCTGCACACGGCTTCATAGTCGAAAACAGCTCAGCAGCGGCGGCCGAGCTGTGAGCTTTGGATCACGAGCGGCTGCCGAGGCGGTCGTCTGGTGTAGCGTCAGGTTCGGCGCCATCGTCGTCTTCGATGCGCCAGGTGCTCAGGTCACTGACCGGCTGCGGCAGCCGGCCCTCCAGCCAATCGGCACAGTTGTCGGGCGTGAACGACGAATCCGTCGATTCAATGACCCACGACAGGAACTCAACCCCGCCGTTCATGTACGGGGGCGGGGACACCGGCATGAACACGGTCGGAAGTCGCTCCTCCACGGAGACGTAGTTCAACACGAACCCGAGTTCCTGGACGTGCCGCCACGCCAGCGGGTGGGTGGTGTCGAGCGAGAACTTGACCCACCAGTTGCCGTTGGGGAAAGAGCCGCGACCGATGGACTTCCGGCCGGCGGGCAGCCGGATCGCCGGGAGCCGCTCCATGAACGCGAGTAAGTTCTCGAAGTCGTGCTTCGCACTCACGGTGCGCCTCCGCCGCCGAACTTGGGACGGTAGATCTGCCTTCGCAGTCGACCTGGCAGGATCGAATAATCGCCAGATTAATCCGTAGCCAGTGCGCCGGCAAGGCGATTCGAATACTGCGGAATGTCGGCAGCCCGCGTGCGGCGGACCAAGTTGGTCCGCCTCACGCGGGCTGCGAAACGGCTATCCTGTCGTGCCGGTCACGTACTCTCCGGGTTCACTCCGCGGCGGTCTTGGCAGCCGCGGTCTGCTCGCGCACCTTGGGCTCGATCACCACCTTCAGCACCAGCGTCACCAGCGCGAGCAGCGTCAGCACCGAGGCGAGCGCGAACGCGGCGGGGTTGTCGGACCCCTCCCACAGCTTCTGCACCCGCAGCGGCATCGTGTCGGTCTGCCCCTCGATGCGGCCCGAGACGACGTACACCGCCCCGAACTCGCCCATCGCCCGCGCGTTGCACAGGATCACGCCGTACAGGAGCCCCCACTTGATGTTCGGCACGGTGATCCACCAGAAGAGCTGCCACCCGCTCGCGCCGAGGCTCCGGGCCGCCAGCTCCTCGTCCGGGCCGACCGCTTCCAGCACCGGGATCAGCTCGCGGGCCACGAACGGGAACGTCACGAACGCGGTCGCCAGCACCAGCGCCGGCGGCGCGAAGATCACCTGGTACCCGTGGTCGCGGAGCCACAGGCCGAGCGGCGCTTGCAGGCCGAAGATGAGCACGAACACGAGGCCGGCGACGACCGGCGACACCGAGAACGGCAGGTCGATCAGCGTGATCAGCAGCCCGCGGCCGCGGAACCGGAACCGGGCGATGGCCCACGCGGCCGCGACCCCGAACACCACGTTCATCGCCACCGCGACCGGCGCGACGACCATCGTGAGGAACACCGCGTGTCGCGTGTCCGGGTTGGCCACGAGGTTGGTCCAGTACACGCCGAACCCCTTCGCGGTGGCCTGCACGAACACCGACGCGAGCGGCACCGCGACCAGCAGCCCGACGATCCCGACCGTCAGGCCGATGAGCACCCAGCGGACGTACCACGGGTCCCGGGTCGCGCGGTTGAGCGGCTTCACCTCGAACGCCACGGGGGCCGGGGCGGTCGCGGTCGGGGCGGGGGCGGGGCTAGCCGACATTCCGCTTGCTCCGGTACTCGAGGTAGTTGATCGCGGCCAGCAGCACGAACGAGAACCCGAGGAGCACGGTCGCGATGGCCGCGGCCTCGGCGTAGGAGTACTCCTCCAGGCGCACGAGGATCAGCATCGGGGCGATCTCGGTCTCGAAGATCTTGTTGCTCGAAATGAAGATCACCGACCCGTACTCGCCCAGCCCGCGGGCGAACGCCAGCGCGAACCCGGTGAGGGCCGGGGGCACGAGCATCGGCAGGATCACCCGGCGGAACGTTTGCCACCGCGACGCGCCCAGCACCGACGCGGCCTCCTCGGTCTCGGCGTCGAGGTCTTCCAGGACCGGTTGCACGGTCCGCACGACGAACGGGAACCCCGTGAAGATCAGCACCAGCACGATGCCGAGGCGCGAGTACGCGGCCTGGATGCCGAGCGGCGCGAGGAACTGGCCGACCCACCCGTTCGGGACGTACAGGCTCGCGTACACCAGCCCGGCCACGGCCGTGGGGAGCGCCAGCGGCACGTCGACGAGCGCGTCGACGAAGCGCTTGCCGAAGAACTCGTACCGCACCAGCGTCCACGCGACGACGAGCCCGAGGCCGACGTTGACCAGCGCCGCGACGAGCGACACGCCGATGGTGAGCTTGTACGCGGCGACGGCCCGGGGCGTCCACGCGGCCGCGACGAACTCGCTCGGCCCCAGCGACGCGGCCTTCACCAGGCACGCCGCGAGCGGGACCAGCACGAGGACCGTGAGGTACACCAGCGCGTACCCCAGCCCCAGCCCGAACCCCGGCAGCGCCCTGCGACTCACCCCGCTCATGCTCGCTCCACGGAAATTCGAAGAGTGTTGATCCGCAGATTACGCAGATGGACACAGATTAAGAAATCAGAGAACAGAGATCAGAAGTCAGCAAAGAGTTGAAGACAGTCGGTCGTCGGTTACGCTCCTCTGTCCTCTGTCCTCTGTCCTCTGTCCTCTGTCCTCTGTCCTCTGTCCT
>NZ_JBHYGG010000217.1:0-2697 GCF_051859125.1 Gemmata sp. | reverse complement strand
GCCGGCGGGCCGCCACGGAGGGCGGCCCATTCCGAACCGTTGGCTCTTGGTTTGTAGGGGCCGCCCTCCGTGGCGGCCCGCGTGAGGCGAATGACTGCATCACAACAGCCCTGAGCTGAGCCACCGCCGCGAGCCCGGAGCCCCGATGATCGTCGCCTACCTCGTCAACCAGTACCCGCACGTCAGCCACAGCTTCATCCGCCGCGAGATCGTCGGCGTCGAGGCCGCGGGCGTGACGGTGGCGCGGTTCGCGATCCGCCCCCCGGGTGCGGACATCGTCGACCCCGCGGACCGCGCCGAGGTCGCCCGCACGCGGAGCCTCCTCGCGGCGGGGAAGCCGGCGCTGCTGCTCGCGGCGCTCGGGATGTTGCTGACGCACCCGGTGAAATGGTTCCGCGCGTTCCGCACGGCGTGGCGGCTCGGAGGCGCGGCCGGGAAGCGCCTGCGCCACCTGATCTACCTCGTGGAAGCGTGCCTTCTCGTGCGCTGGCTCCGCTGGTGCGGGGCGGAGCACCTGCACACGCACTTCGGCACGAACCCCGCGGCCGTCGCGCTGCTGGCCCGCACCCTCGGCGGCCCGCCGTACAGCTTCACGGTCCACGGCCCCGAGGAGTTCGACCGGCCCGACGCGCTCGCGCTGCGCGAGAAGATCGCCGGGGCCGCGTTCGTCGTGGCGATCAGCTCGTTCGGCCGCAGCCAGCTCTTCCGCTGGGCGCGGTACGAGGACTGGGGCAAGGTCCGCGTCGTGCGGTGCGGGGTGGACGCCGCGTTCCTCGACGACGGCCCGCTACCGCCCGCCGAGAACAACCGGCTCGTGTGCGTCGGCCGGCTCGCCGAGCAGAAGGGGCAGTTGCTCCTGGTCGCGGCCGCGGCGCGACTCGCGGACGCCGGCCACGACTTCGAGTTGGTGCTGGCCGGCGACGGCCCGATGCGGCGCGAGGTCGAGGCGGCGGTCCGCGGGCACGGGCTCGGGGGCCGCGTCCGCGTCACCGGCTGGCTGAGCAACGCACAGGTGCGGGCCGAGATGATCGCCGCGCGTGCGATGGTGCTGCCCAGCTTCGCCGAGGGGCTGCCGGTGGTCATCATGGAGGCGCTCGCGCTCGGGCGGCCGGTGGTGACCACGTTCGTCGCCGGCATCCCCGAGCTGGTCCGCGACGGCGTGAACGGGTGGCTCGTGCCCGCGGGCGACGTGGCGCGGCTCGCCGATGCGCTTGCCGCGGCACTCGAAGCGACACCCGAAGAACTCGCGGCGATGGGCGCGGCCGGGGCCGAGGCCGTGCGGGCGGCGCACAACGCCGCGACCGAGGGCCGCAAACTGGCGGCGCTGTTCACCGGCGGCGGCAAGCACTCGGACGACGCGGCCGAACCCGCGGCGCGGCTGTCGATCGCAGGGGGGGCGTGATGGACTGGATCGATTACTGTGCGCTGGCGGCCGCGGTGCTGCTCGCGGTGCCGCTCCTCGTGCTCGCCGTCGAGTGCGCCGTCGCGAGCCTGTTTCGGGTGCGGCCGGCACCGAAGGCCGGGACCGCGCGGGTGCCGTGCGTCGTGCTCATTCCGGCGCACGACGAGGAGGCCGGCCTCGGCCGCACGCTCGACGCGCTCGCGCCCGAGTTGGGGCCGGGCGACCGCGTGCTGGTCGTCGCCGACAATTGCACCGACCGCACGGCCCGGGTCGCGCGGGACCGCGGCGTCGAGGTCGTCGAGCGGTTCGACGCGACCCGCCGCGGCAAGGGGTACGCACTGGCGTTCGGCGTGGATGCGGTCCGCGACCGACCGCCGGCGGTGGTCGTGGTGCTCGACGCCGACTGCGTGATCGGGCCGGGCGGGCTGGTACGACTGGTGGAACTCGCCCACGAGACGCAGCGCCCCGTCCAGGCCGCGTACCGCATGAACCCGCCGGCCGGCGCGAAGCCCGAGCGGGGGATCGCCGCGTTCGCGTTCGTGGTGAAGAACGTCGTGCGGCCGCTGGGGCTCAAGCGACTCGGCCAGCCGTGCCTGCTCACCGGCACCGGCATGGCGTTCCCGTGGCCGGTCATCCGCGCCGCGAAGCTGGGCCACGGGCACATCGTCGAGGACATGCAACTCGCGGTCGATCTGGTGGTCGCCGGGCACGGCCCGCTGTTCGCGCCGGACGCCGCAGTGAGCGCCGAGTTCCCGACCGCCGACGCCGCCGCCGGGAGCCAGCGCCGCCGCTGGGAGCACGGGCACCTTCGGGTGATCCGGGCGGGCGTGCCGCGGTTGCTCGCGAGCGCGCTCACGGGGCGGGTGTCGTCGCTGGCGCTCGCGCTCGAACTCGGCGTGCCGCCGCTGTCGGCGCTCGTCCTCGTGGCGGGGGTGGTGCTGGTCGCGCTGGCGGGGTACGCGGCCTTCGGCGGGTCGCCGTGGCCGGCCGGTGTGCTGAGCGCGGCGTGCGCGATCGCGGCGCTCGGACTGACCGCGGCGTGGCTCCGCTTCGGGCGGAGCGTGCTGCCGGTGCGGACGCTGCTCCGCGTGCCGCTGTACGCGGTGCGAAAGGTGCCGCTGTACCTCGGGTTCATCACGAAGCCGCAGGCCGAGTGGGTCCGCACCGAGCGGGTGTGAGCCGGAACCAGAGGTGAGCCACAGAGGGGAACGCAGTGGTTGCGGAAGGGGTAAGGTAGTTCCCCCTCACCCGCCGCGAGGCGCGGCGACCTCTCCCCCGAGACCGGGGGCGAGGTG
>NZ_JBHYGG010000216.1:0-2729 GCF_051859125.1 Gemmata sp. | reverse complement strand
CGGAACGCATCCTCAACCTCGCCGCATGAGCTACAGGATGTCGCGGAAAGAACAGGTTGAAGGGCTGAGGGATGGGCGGTGGGGTGTGCAGGGCGGGCCCGGGGGAGTCGGCCCGAGTGTGTCTCGTCGCGACAGGGTTATGCATTCCCTGTGCCAATCGGGCCGTGCCGGCAGCCGTGCCTCCCGTGTCCTGCGAATCCCGGGCGAGCGATCCGAATGGCGGGCCCCCTTCTGGCCGGGCGTTGTAACTCTTACTGCCCGAGCCCGGGAACCCTGCCGACCCGGCTTCCCCTCCTTCTCCACCCTCGCTATGACCTCGACAATTCCGCCGGGGCCGATGCGTCTCCGAACACCCGAGGTTGTCATGCCCCCGTTCACCGAACGCGATGCCGCGAACCTCCCCCCCGAACAAGCGGTCGCGCTGCTCCGCGTCCTCGACCTCCAGGCGGAGTGGGACGGGCTGCTCGCCGACAAGGGGCCGGGCCTCGCGGCCCTCCGGTCCCGGCAGAAGGCGAACGACGTGCTCCAGGCCGCGCTCCGGGCATACGCCGGCGCGTACGGCCGGATCGCGCTCCCCGAGCCGACGCAGGCGATGCCGAACCGGCTCTCCGCCTGGTGCCGTGTCCTGCGGATCGTGTTCCAACGTGCCGAGGGGGTGAGGGCTCCCCACCTCATGGCGAAGGTGTACCGGCTCGGCACGCGGGTGGCGGCGAAGACGGGGAAGGAACCGGCGGCTCACGACGAGAACCTCGACACCGTGATCGCGTGGTGTGAGAAGCTGGTGCAGCCGCTGTTCAGGAAGCAGGAGGACGCGGCGTGAGCGAGAGGCCATGGAGTACGCCCTGAAGGACCACAGGCTCGTCTTGGCGTACGGCGGCGACGCCGGGCGGGGTGTGGACATCGGCAAGCGCATCCGTGGCGCGCCGGAGGCGGCGGGTATGGCCGCGCTCCCCGGTCTCCGACGGTCCCTCGCTGACCCGGCTCAGAGATCTGAGCCCGGCCGCCGGACAAACCCCGCGGATCGGGGGTTGGCTACATGCCATCTGGTTCGGCCGGATCGCGGAAGTGTTGCCGCGAGCCTCCGCCGTTGTCGCGAGACAACGGCGGAGGCTCGCTGTCGAACAAACGTGACGGCGTGGCCCGGCCCGCCCATGCGCGCGGCCTCACAATTCACACGCCTCCGCCGTCCACCCTTCTGGCCCGCGGGCGGCGATGACCAGCGCGTTCTCCGTGCCCGCGGCCTGCGCGAGCAGCGCGCCGTCCGGCGCCCAGGCCGCGCTGCGGCCCACCGACTGGTAGGTGCCGGCCGACGCGGCGTGGTTCGCCATCACCACCAGCACCCGGTGGACGGGGGCGTACGCCGCCAACCGCGGGGCGTCGGTCGCGTACCACTCGGCCGTCAGGAATACCCCGGCCGCGTACACCGTCGCCCCCAGCGCGGCGTACGCCTGCGGGTGGGCGGGGGCCGACGAGTCGGCGCAGATGGACAGGCCGACCATCTGCCCGCCCGCCGCGAACGCGAGCGGCTCGGCCCCGGGGGCGAAGAAGTGCGACTCGCTGCCGCCCAGGTGCATCTTGGCGTAGGTCCGCCGCGCGCCGTCGGGGCCGAACAGGACGGCACCGATGGCGGGCTTGCCGCCGCCGGCGGCCAGGGCCGCGCCGCCGGCGACGTGCATCCGGTGGTGCCGGGCCGCCTCGCCGAGCGGGTCGAGGCGGGCGTCGGCGGCCGAGAGGGCGTGCGACGCGGCCAGGTCCGGCTCGTAGCCGAGCAGGGACAGTTCCGGGAACACGAGGACGGACACCCCCCGCGCGGCCGCGGCTGCCACCGCCGCGACGTGCGTCCCGACGTTCCGTGCGAGGTCGCCGCGGACCGACGCGACCTGCGCCGCGGCGACCTTGAACTGGCTCACACACGCCCTCCGCCGAACTTCGGATCAACTCTCCCGACTTACCGTACCCAACGGCTTCGGCCGCCGCAACGAATCACCGGCCTCTCCCGGGGCTTACCACCTTGTCGCGCGACAACACGGGAGGGGACGGCGACGCCGGCGGAGGGATCCCGACCGACCCGGCGGTGTTCCTGCCGCAGCGCTCCTACCCGTGCTGATGCCCGGTCGCGCGGCCGGAGCACGAGGGCCGCTCGCGATCGCGTGGGACGGCGGATCGACGGTTTGTCAGGCAGCCGGGCCGGTCTGTTAGGGGAAGTGCTCAACCCGGTATTTGCTGATTACCCGGCCGCCCGAGACCCCGACGAGGATCTGCGCCGCCCCGACGTACGGCCGCGTCTTCCACCACCGGTAGACGGGATCTCCCCACACGCCGCCGCACCAGGAGCCGGGCACGTCGCCACCGAACGTGGGGTCCGGCGGCTCCCCCCGGGGCCGCCCGCGCGGGATCTCGTAATCCGGCACCTCCTCACCGGGCTTGCCCAGCAGTGCTTCGACTTGTTCGAGCGTCATGCCCTTCTCGATCCGCTCGTAGTTGCGGCCGGAGTAGCACCCGGGGCGGTTCCACCACGCGGCGCCCAGGGCCACGACGAGGACCGACACGAGGGTCGCAACCGCCAGCCCCGCGACCGGGGTGAACTTTCGCCTTGGCACCTCGAGCCCCTCCCGCAGACTTTGACTGGGTTCATGCCCCAGGACCCCGACCCGTGTTGACCTTGGTCGCGCGAACGGCCAGGCGAACGCTGCCCCGCCCCTTGTCGTGCGACAAGGGGCGGGGCAGCG
>NZ_JBHYGG010000215.1:0-2758 GCF_051859125.1 Gemmata sp. | reverse complement strand
AGCGCCAGCGAGGGGGTGAGGCGCACCCCCTCGCTGGCGCTCAGGGTTCGCCCGGCACGGGCGGTGCAACCGCGGGTCAGTACCGGTAGCGGAACTCGGTGCGGAACAGGGCGGCGGCGAAGTGCGGGTCGGTGAGCGCGAACGACGACCCGGCCCCGAAGTCGAGCTTGTCGCAGATGTTCAACCGGATGCCCGGGCCGGCCGACACGTAGGTCATCCCGACGGCCCGCTGGTTCGGCCCCCGGGTCGGGTCGGTGTACGACCCGTCGAGGAACGTCAGCGCGTTGACCTCCCACGTCCCGATCAGTTGCACGTCGCGGACCGGCCGCCAGAGCGTGTGGTTCAGGCTCAGGTTGTACTGCAGCACCCCGCCCGAGTACCCCGGGAACCCGCCGAGCGGGATCCAGTCGCCGAACTGCGCCTGGAGGTACGTTTCGGACGACAGCTTCAGCCCGACGATGAGCGACGGTTCGAGCGACACGTGCCCGACCCCGGTCCCCTTCGTCGGCTGCCCGGTCGGCAGGTACGTCAGGAACTGGAGCGCGACCTGGACGAGCTCGCGGTCGAACATCAGGGTCTTGGTGCCGATCCGCAGGTCGCCGAACCCGGCCCCGGGGCTCGCGCCGACCGCGCTGTTGGTCCGGTACGGCAGGTCGATGATCGTCGCGAGCGAGCCGGTCACGGCGATCTCCGTGTACATGCTCAGCTCGTGGTAGTTCACCCGGGTCGCGGTCCTGTTCGGCCCGACCGGCCGCGGGCCGAGCCCGAGCCCGTCGGCCCGCGCCCAGAAGTACTCGGCCCGGTCCGGCAGCACCACCCGCAGCCCCGCGTCCCACCGGAACCGGGCGTGCGTCACCGGGCGGGCCGACGCGGTGAAGTACGCGGCGTCGGCCAGGGCGGTCCACTTCGGCTCGTAGCACGGGTCCGGGCAGCACACGGTCTCGTACAGCACGCCGATCACCCGCTCGGCGCGGTTCTTCGCCGGGAACGGCTCGCACGCGGTGCGGCCCGGGGAGCAGTGCCGCGAGCCGCCGCACGTCTCGCAGTCGTCGTGCCCGCACGCCGCGCACCCGCCGCCGAGCCTGGTGCGGAACGTCGAGAGGTCGATCGGGCGGCCGTCCACCGTCAGCCCCCCGCCCAGCGGCGCGACGACCGGCGGCTCGACGGGCAGCGGCGGCAGCGCGAGCGGCGGTGCGGGCACAGGCGTCGGCACGGGTGCGGGGGCGGGCGTGGGGCTCGGCGCGACCGGCAGCGGGGCCGGGGCCGGCAGGCTCTCGGGGGGGTTCGCGGGCGGGGCGACGACCGCTGGCAGTTCGAGGCCCGCGCGGACGGCCTTGAGCGCGTCGCGGACGGCGTCCTTCTCGGCGGGCATCGGCTGCGGGACCGCGACGGGCGGCCCCTGCCCCGCCCCCGGCAGCGCGAGTCCGGCGCACCCGGCGATCACCCCGGCGACCGCGATGTAGAAGCGGGCGGCCATTCCGCGAAACCCCTCGGGACCGGCGCATTCGGCTTGAGTTCCGGGGGCCAATACCGTATCCGCCGCGCCGGGGGAAGACGACTTCCGGAGGGGGTCCGATGCGAACGTTCGTCGTGGTCATGGTCGCGTCCGCGGCTCTCGCGGTGGTCGCGTCCGGGCAGATCCCGTCGGTCCCGGGCGGGGCGGTTCCGGGGACGGCCGTGCCCGTGCCCCCCGCGGTGCCCGCCGCCGCACCGGCCGCCGCGCCGCGGAACATCTTCTCGATGTTCACGATGACGCCGGACCAGAAGGCGGCGTGCAAGCAGAAGTTCTGCAACTCCGGGATCGGGAAGATGTTCAACGCGGTCCTGGCGCCGGTCGGCATGTTGACCGGCGGGCTGTTCGGGCCGGGGTGCGGCGGGCCGAGCCCGGCCGACCTCGCGAAGCCGGCCACCAGCGCCGAGGGGGCCGCCGCCCGCATCAAGCAGGACGAGGCCAACGTCGCCGCCCGCCGCGCCGCCGTCCGCTACCTCGGGACCGTGAACTGCAAGTACTACCCCGAGGCCGAGCCGGCGCTGATCGCGGCGCTCCGCGGCGACCCGAGCGAGTGCGTCCGCATCGAGGCCGCGAAGGCGTTCGCCAACGGGTGCTGCTGCTCGAAGAAGACGATCGCGGCGCTGACCCTGTCGGTCAACGGCGGGACGAAGGACGGGTTCCCGGCGGAGTCGTCCGAGTGCGTCCGGGCGCTGGCCTACGCGGCGCTCCAGGTGTGCGTGGCGACGTACCAGGAGCCGGTCAGGCCGCCGGAGAAGGCCGCCCCCGGGACGGACAAGGAGAAAGAGAAGGACGCGGCCGCCGGCCCGGTCGCGTACTACGACGCGGTCGCGGTCGGCCCGCCGACGGACCTGATCCGCGACGCCCGCACCGCCGTGGGCCGCGGGCTCAACATCTCGGCCCAGGCGTACCGCCAGCTCACCGCCGAGCACCACCTCGTCGGGTTGCTCTCGGACCCGCTCCGCGGGGCCGCGCCGGTCGCGGTGCCCGCGCCCGCGACCCAGGTGACCGCGAAGCAACCGCCCGTGGGCCCGACGCAGGCCGCCGCACTGTCGCGCCCCCGAACGGCCGGCAGCGTCGCCGCGCTGTTCAAGAGCGTCACCGGCCCGCGGCCCGGGGGGGAGTAAGCGAGGCGGATCTGGTGGCACGGGCCAGAGGCTGCGGTGTTGCAATGCTCCTGGATACGCCGAAACTGGCTGGCGGGCCGCCACGGAGGGCGGCCCCTACCAGACAGTTTGCCTTTGGTTT
>NZ_JBHYGG010000214.1:0-2837 GCF_051859125.1 Gemmata sp. | reverse complement strand
TCCGGTCGCTGTCGCTCCCGGCTCGCCGCGATCCCTGGCGCGTTCCGACACGCCTCCTATCCTCGTGCCCCCAGGTCGCGGAGGATGTCCTTGAGCGGCCGGCCGGTTCGTTCCTTCCGCATCTCCGCGCGCTCTTCGTCCGTGAACGGGGACTTCACCCCCGGCGGCAGTTTCCCCAGGCACTCGACCGCGAGCCGGCCGAGGACGTTGCCCTCGGGGTCCTTCAGTTCGACCTGATCGGGCGCGCTGCGGAGCTGGGCGAGGAGCTGCGGGTCGGTAATCGTGATGGACGTGCGTGTTCCTCCGGTACCGGCCATCATACCGCGGAGCCGGACCCGCTCGCAACTCGGCGGGCGGCGGGGTAGGATGGGTGTCCCCAGCGTGCCAGCCACCCCCCGCGAAAGGCGGTCGCCGTGCCCCGTGCGTGCCTGCTGCTCCTCGTTCCCCTCGGCCTCGTGCTTGGTCTCGTCGGCACCGGAGCGCCCGCAGCACCGCCCCAGCAGCCGAACGGGAACGCGCTCGCCAGGCAACTCGACGCGGTCCTCGACGGCCCCGACTACAAGCACGCGACGTGGGGCGTCCTCGTCGCCGACGCGAAGACCGGCGAGACGGTGTACGAGCGGAACCCCGAGGCGCTGCTCGCGCCGGCGTCGGTCACCAAGCTGTTCTCGTGCGCCGCCGCGCTGATCGCCGTCGGGCCGGACGCGACCACCGAAACGGCCGTGTACCAGCGCGGTGCGGTCACGAGCGGCAAGCTCCGCGGCGACCTGATCCTCGTGGCCGCCGGCGACCTCACGTTCGGCGGCCGCACGAGTGGCGGGAAGACCGTCTTCAAAGATAAAGACCACACCTACGCCAACAGCGGCCTCGGCGAGTGCGAGCTGACCGACACCGACCCGTGCGCCGCCCTCGACGACCTCGCGAAGCAGGTGCGGGCCGCCGGCATCACGCAGGTCGACGGCGAGGTCGCGGTGGACGACCGCCTGTTCACCCACACCCGCGGGAGCGGCAGCGGGCCGGACGTCGTCTCGCCGATCCTGGTGAACGACAACGTCATCGACATCCTGGTCACGCCCGGCGCGAAGCCCGGCGCCCCGGCGACCGTGACCACCCGGCCCGAGTCGGCGTTCTACCAGATGGACGCGCTCGTCGCGACCGGCGACGAGAAGACGGTCGCCGCCGTGCAACTCCTGCCCCTGGGCGCGAACCAGTTCGCGGTCCGCGGAACCGTGCCGGCCGGGGGCAAGCCGCAGGTGCGCATCTACCCCGTCGACGACCCGACGCAGTTCGCCCGCACGCTGTTCATCGAGGCGCTGCGGCGGAACGGCGTGAAACCGAACGCGGCGCTCGTGCGGCAGGCGCTCACCGTGCTCCCCGCGAGGGGCGAGTACGGGAAGCTCACGAGGGTCGCGGCGTTCACGCCGCCGCCGTTGCGCGACGCGGTGAAGGTCACGCTCAAGGTGAGCCACAACCTGTACGCCAGCACGATGCCGTGCCTCGTGGCCGTTGCGAAGGGGCTCGACACGGCCGAGGCCGGGCTCCGCGAGCAGCGCAAGATCCTGGAGAAGCTCGGCGTGGACGTGGCGCAGGTGTCGTTCGGGGGCGGGGCCGGCGGCGCGCCGGCCGACCACGTGTCGGCCCGTGCGACGGTCCAACTCCTTCAGGGCATGGCGAAGCGCCCGGAGTGGGACGCCTACAGGGCTGCGCTGCCGGTGCTCGGCGTGGACGGCACCCTGAGCGGGGTCGGCGACGACGGCCCGGCCCGCGGGAAGGTGTTCGCCAAGACGGGGACGCTCGTGTGGTTCGACGCGGCCAACGAGCGAATGCTCCTCAAGAGCAAGGCGCTGGCCGGCACGATGACCACGAGGGCCGGCACGGCGCTGCACTTCGCGATGTTCGTCAACAACGTCCCGCTGCCGGTCGGCGTCGGGCCGGGCCGCGAGGGGAAGGCGCTCAGCAAGCTGTGCGAGGTGCTGTACGACGCGGGACCGTGACGCGAACCCGAAGAAGTCCCAGGGTTCGCACCCTGGGCTACGCACTGTCGTCCCTCCGGGACTCAAGCATTGAGCCCCCGAAGGGGGCGGCAGTGCGTAGCCCAGGGTGCGAACCCTGGGTTCTGGTGCGAACTGGGACCTACCGGTCGGCCGGTACCGGGTGCGGGCCGGTGACGGCCATGAGTTGCGGCGGGGTCTCGGTCGCGTTGAAGAGGAGCGTGACGACGTGCCGGCCGGCGGGGTCGCCGGGGATCAGGCACCAGTAGCTCGTCGTGGCCAGTTCGTCGGCCCCGGCGGAGCGCATCTCGTCCGCGGTCGGCGGGCCGAGGATCTCTTCCACCTCCGGTTGGGTCATCCCGGGGTGGACCTCGCCGAGCCGTCGGGCGACCCGCTCGGCGGGCGACTCGGCCCGCGGCGCGGCCGCTCGCTCGCGCGACGTGGTGACAGTCTTCGCGGGGCGCGTGGGCGGGACGCGTTCGCAGCCGATCACCGACGCGAGCGCCAGAGCGCCGCACGCAACGCGGACCCGAAACGCGGGAGAGGGGCGCATGGCTGCGAATCCATCCGGGGAGGCGAAAAGACTCCGCGAACCGACCGACTGATACCGACTCGCGTGGATCAGTTGCTCTTGGTGGGGCAGGCATTCGTGCCTGCCTCCGAAGGCGTCTGGAGGCAGGCACGAATGCCTGCCCCACCGACAAAGAAACGAATCCATGCGAGTCGGTATGACGTGATGATGTGCGACCGCCGGGCGATTGTCAAAGGCCAACGCGAGAAACGGGCTCACTTGGGTATGCGTCGCGAAAGTTGGTGGGAACTGTGTTCAGTTCGGTGTAGCTTTGA
>NZ_JBHYGG010000213.1:0-2840 GCF_051859125.1 Gemmata sp. | reverse complement strand
TTGCGCTCGAAGACTCGCTCCACCCCTGGCTACCATCCGCCGCCCCTCCGGGGCTGGAAGGCTGCGCTCACTTCTCGACGTCGCACACGAGCGTCGCGTACACCCGCGTCTCGTCGAACTTCTTCCCCGCGTGCTCGCCGGTCTTGGCCTCGATCTTCTTCGCGACGACCCCGTACCGCCCGCGGGCGTCGAACTCGGGGGTGAACCCCTCCTTGTCCGTCTTCACGGCCTTCTTCGCCCCGTCGGGGAGCATGACGCTCACCTCCAGTTCGGGGATCGGCTTGCCGGCCGCCAGCACCTGGAACTTCGTCTTGCCGGGCGCGCCGGCGACCAGCACCTCCAGCTCCAGCTTCTCGCCGACGGTCGCTTCCTTGGCGGTCGCGGCGCCGAGGACCGCCTTCGGCAGGTACGTCAGCTTGAACGGCTTGCCCTCGCCCTTCTGCAGGACGCCGTAGTCGGTCACGCCGTACACGACCCGCGTGCCGCCGCCGGGGACGGTCACCGCGTAGAACCCCTCGCCCTTCTTCCACTCCAGGGGCGACTCCTTGCCGGCCGAGTCGCGGAGCGTGAGCTTCGTGCTCGCAATCTTCTCGATGTTTACGTTCGTGTCGGGCTTCAGCTCGTCGCTGAAGATCACCTGTGCCCCGTCCCCCTTCTCGGTGGGGACGATGAAGGCGAAGTGCCCCTCGGCGAGCGACACGGTGAGCAGGGCGAGCACGGCGGCGCTGAGCATCCGATACATGGAATTCTCCCGGGGTGTTACACGTCGCGGACGAGCACGTCCGCGATGTCCTGCGGCGGCCCGCCGCGGACCACGACGCGCTTCACCGGCCACTCGCCCGGCGGCGTGACGGCGGTCGGCTCGGCGTCGGTGACCAGTAGTGTATCGACGACGGCCGCGGGGCCGACCCGGGGCTGCCACACGACGGCGTTCCCGGCGGCGAGCGGCTCCTCGGCCCCCGGGCGGCCCAGGAACTCGGCGGCGAACCGCCCGGCCCCGTACCCGGGTGGGCTCAACCGGTACTCGAACTCGAACGGGCCGGTCCCGAGGATCGCGCGGCCGGCGACGCCGATCGCCCCGATCGTCTTGTTCGGCTTGGTCCACGAGCGGAACGAGCCGGCCTGCTTGACGGCGAGGTCGTGGGCGGCCGCGAACTCGGGCGGCACCGGCCCGAAGCTCACCGTGCGGGAGCAGGTGACGAACAGGCCGTCCCGCGACCCCGTCGCCTGGACCACGGCGGTCCGCGTGACCGGGTTCGGCCCGGCCCCGGCCCGGCGGTACTTCGCCCCGCGGCCGTCGGCCGTCACGCTCAGCGCGACCGGTTCGATCCCGTGGTGCAGGAGCCGGTGCCCGACCTGCGCGGCGACCTCGTGCTCGGTCCGGCCGGGTGCGAACGCCCGGGCCGTTGATTCCACGGCTTCGACAACGAGCGCGCCGAGTTCGCGGTACTGGGCGCGCTCGAACGGTGACAGCCCGCGGAGCAGGGGGCGGAGGTGCTCGTTCGCGAGCGGGATCGCGGGGAACGGGCGGTCCGCGGCGACCCGCGCGCCGTCGGTGAGGTACGCGAGGAAGTCGGACCGGCCCGCCTCCCAGTGCCACTCCTTGAGCTGGAACCCGAGGCCGTCGAGTTCCTCGTCGAACAGCCGCTGCGAGTCGGCGTTCGAGCACACGAGCCACCGGCTCTGGCCGTTCGTGTACACCCCGGGCCGCTCCGCGTCGGGGACCAGGCCGGCGACGTTCAGCCCGGCGGTGAACCACGCGACGTGCGCCGGCATGAACAGCACGAGCGTGTCCACGCCGAGCGAGCGGAGGACGGGGAGCAGCGCCGCCTGTTTGGCGTCGATGTCGGCGCGGCGGTCGGCGGGGCTGAGCGGCATGGGGGGGCCCTCGGGGCGCGTCGCGCGCACACCGTGATGATAGAACGACACCCGGCCCGCGAGCCCAAGAACCGAAGGTTCCCGATGCGAACGACCGTCACCGTGTTCCCGTTCGAACTGTTCGGCAGCGCCGGGACCGGGGCCGGGGCGCAGGCGCTCGGCGACGCGGCCCGCGAGATCCTCGACGACACCGAGGAGGAGTCCCGCCCGTGCCGCGCCGACCGCCTCCGCGGGAGCGTCGAGGTGCAGGAGTTCGCGTTCGAGACGATGGCCCAGGTCCGCGGGTGGCGGAAGACCGGCCGCGACGCGGCCCGCCGGGCGCTCCGGGCCGGCGACTTCCACCTGTGGCTCGGCGGCAACCACCTGAGCGTGCTGCCGGTGCTCGACGAACTCGGCCGCACCGATTGCGTGGTCCAGTTCGACGCGCACCTCGACGTGTACGCCTTCCACGACACCACCGCGGAGCTGTCGCACGGGAACTTCCTGAAGCACGTCGACGGCCCGCGGCCGCGGGTCGTCAGCGTCGGCCACCGGGACCTCTTCCTGACCCCCGAAGAGATCGGCGCGACGTTCGAGGCGGTCCACTCGGCGCACGACGTCGCGACCAACGCCGATCGGGTTGCGGAGCAGCTCCGGGCCGCCGTCGCAACCGCCGGCCGCGTGTGGATCGACATCGACGCCGACGCCTTCGACCCGGCCGCGGTGCCGGCGGTGCTCCAGCCGCTGCCCTTCGGCCTCACCGGCCCGACGTTCCTGAAGTTGCTCGACGCCGCGTGGTCGGACAAGGTCGCCGGCGTGTCGATTTCGGAGTTCGCGCCGGGTGCCGACGTCCGCGACACCGGCTTGAACCTCCTCGGCTGGCTCCTGGAGTTCGTCCTGCTCCGAGCGCACGGGGGGTGACCCCGAATCGGTTGTGGTCCGAGCCCGAGCGCCGAGCGAGGGTTGAGCGCGAACCCTCGCTC
>NZ_JBHYGG010000212.1:0-64691 GCF_051859125.1 Gemmata sp. | reverse complement strand
ATGAACTCGGGGGGCTCACGCCCCCCGCTCGCCGTTAAGCCGTCAGCTCTTCTTGAGCCCGTCGAGGAACCCTTCGAGTTGCCGGCTGCGGACCGGGTGCTGGAGCTTGCGGACGGCCTTCGCCTCGATCTGCCGGACCCGCTCGCGGGTCACCTTGAAGATGCGGCCGACCTCTTCGAGCGTGTACGTGTACCCGTCGCCCAGGCCGTACCGGAGCTTGATGATCTCCCGCTCGCGGTACGTGAGCGTCTTCAGCACGCCCTCGATCTTGTCCTTGAGCATCTCGTTCGTGGCCGCGTTCACCGGCGACTCGACCGAGTTGTCCTCGATGAAGTCCCCGAAGTACGAGTCCTCGCTCTCGCCCACGGGGCGGTCGAGGCTGATCGGCTGGCGGCTGATCTTCAGTACCCGCTTGCACTCCTCGTAGGTGATGCCCGCGGCCAGCGCCGTCTCCTCGATGGTCGGCTCGCGGCCCATCTCCTGGAGCAGCTTCTTCGAGACGTTCCGCAGCTTCGACATCGTCTCGATCATGTGGACCGGGATGCGGATCGTGCGGGCCTGGTCGGCGATGGCCCGGGTGATCGCCTGGCGGATCCACCACGTCGCGTAGGTGCTGAACTTGAACCCGCGGCGGTGCTCGTACTTGTCCACGGCCCGCATCAGGCCGGTGTTGCCCTCCTGGATCAGGTCGAGGAAGTTGAGCCCGCGGTTGCGGTACTTCTTGGCGATGCTGACGACGAGCCGCAGGTTGCCGCCGGAGAGCTCGCGCTTGGCCTGCTCGTACTCGGCGAACCGCCCCTTCATGATCCCGACCCGCTTGCGGAGGCTGGCGGGCTCCTCCAGCGTGATGAGCATCAGGTCCTGGAGTTCCTTTTCCAGGTTGGCCCGCTCCTCCTTCGCGGCCCGGTTCCCCTTGAGGGTCTCGACCTCGGCTTCGAGTTCGTCCATCCGCTGGCTGATCTGCTCCAGCTTCTTCATCAGCGGCTGGACCTTCTGCGTGCGGATCGAGAGCTCCTCGACCAGCGTGACGGTCTTGCGGCGGCGGAGCCGGAGCCGCTCGCGGAGATCGTCACGCTCCTTGACCGGGGTGCGGTCGTCGAGGAGCCGCTGGAAGTCCTCGACGTTGGACTCCATGAGGGGCTCGAGGGTCCGCAGGTTGTGCGGCATCCGGGCGAGGATCTTGTCCTTCTCGAGGTTCTCGGTCTGCGAGACCTTGATGGTGCGGTCGAACGGGAGGTCGCCGCTGTGGACCCGCTTGAGGGTCTCGGTGACCTGGCGGAGGGCGTAGTCGCACTCCAGCACCTTGCGGCGGAACCGGCGGCGGGTCAGCTCGATCTTCATGGCGAGCGACACCTCCTGCCGGCGGTCGAGCAGGGGGATCTCGCCCATCTGGGTGAGGTACATGCGGACCGGGTCGTCGATGTGCCGGCCGTCGCCGTCGGAGTCCTCGAACGCCGGCAGCTCGGCGGCGTCGGCGAGGATCTCGTCGGCCAGGCTGACGGCCGCGTCCTCGCCGTCGGCGTCGTCCTCGGCGTCCAGGAGCTGGATGCCGAGGGTCTCGATGTGCTCCTGGATCTCGGCGAGCCGGTCCGGCTCGGAGAGCTCCGGGAGGGCGGCGTTGACCTCCTCGAAGGTGAGGGAGCCGGCCTGTTTGCCCTTCTCAAGCAGGGCCTTAAGAACCTCGTCGTTCTTCCAGTCCATCTCACCCTCCCGCGGGGCCAGCCAGCCGGTCGGGCACGTCGTGCGCCCGGCGGTGGATCAAAAGCTCGGTGGTGCGAAACCCGTTGAGTCAGTTCGCGGTGCCGGTCGCCGGTCACCCCGCGGTCTTGTGCGCCTGCTGGAGCCGGCGGAGCAGTTCGATCTCCTGCTCCTCGGACCGTGCCCCCTGCAACTCGGCCTTGATCGCCTTGCTGGCGACCTCGGCCCTGATCCGCTTGAAGTCGGCGATCACGCCCTGGAGCTTCTTCTCTCGCTCCTCCAACTGCCGCCCGACCTCCGCCTGCGTGACGAGCGACTCGAACAGGTCCGGGCGGTCGGCGAGCCGCTCGCGGAGCACGTCGAGGTCCGGCACCTGCCCGGCCCTCCAGGCGTCGAACATCTCGGCCAGGATGCGGCGGATGCCGGTGTGCGCCACCTCGTCGGGCGTCACCCCGGCATCCGCCGCGACCGCGACCAGGCCGGGCTCGGCGATCAGCAGGCGGACCAGCGTCGCGGCCATGAAGTAGTGCGGGTCCGACTTCGGGGCCGCGCCGCCCTGAGAGCCGCCCCTGCGAGTCTGGGGCGGCTGGGCCGCCGCGGGCCCGGCCTTCTGGGCCTCCAACTTCTGCCTCTGCTCGTGCTCCCGGCGCAACTCGCCGAGCCGCGCCCAGACCGTTTCCTGCCGCAGCCCGAGCCGGTGCGCCAGCCGGGTCACGATCAGTTCCTGCTTCACCTGGGCGGCCTGGCTGGGCATGGCCGGCGCGGCCGCCATCACCCCGAGCACCTCGTCGACGACGCGGCGGGTGCCATCGACCGAGCCCGCCCCGTCCTTCTCCAAGAGCCGGTTCAGTTTAAAGTCGAGCGCATCGACCGCCGAGGCCAGTGTCTTCTTGAACACCTCGACGCCGCCGGGGGTGACGAGGAGGTCGCACGGGTCGAGCCCGTCGGGGAGCGTGGCGACCGCGAGTTCGACGTCCTGCGAGACGAAGATCTCGAGCGCCCGGTCGACGCCCGTGTACCCGCCCGCATCCGCATCGTATACAAGCACCACCTTCGGGACATAGCGCCGCAGTTGAGAAACGTGTCGGGCATTTAACGCGGTGCCCATCGTGGCGACCACCTGTGGGACGCCGCACTGGTGGGCCATCATCACGTCGGTGTACCCCTCGACGACCGCGAGGAACCCGGCGGCCGCGCCGGCGTGGCGGGCCAGGTCGAGGCCGTAGAGCACGTCGCTCTTCGAGAACAGCGGGGTCTCGGCCGAGTTGTAGTACTTCGGGGCGCGGGTCGCGTACGGGCTGTCGGGCATGATCCGCCCGCCGAACGCGATCGCCTGCGAGCGGACGTCGTGGATCGGGAACATGACCCGGTCGCGGAACCGGTCGTAGAACCCGCGGCTCTGGTCGCGGGCGGCGATCAGCCCGACCTCGACGAGCAACTCGTTGGGCACCCGGTCCGCGGCCGCGTGCTTGACGAGCCAGTCGCCGGTCAGGGAGGCGTAGCCCAGGCCGAAGTCGCGGACCGTCTTGCCGGACAGCTTGCGGCCGCCGAGGTACTTGCGGGCGGGCTCGCCCTCGGGCTGTTCGAGCAGCGCGTCCTGGTACAGCGCCTGCGCCCACCGCATCACCTCGCGGAGGTGCGAGCGGTGGTGGTCCTGGGGCGACTGCTGCTCGTCGAGCTTGATTCCGGCCCGCTGCGCGAGTATGGCCCGGGCCTCGGTGAACCCGACCTTCTCCATGTGCATGACGAAGTTGAACGAGTCGCCGTGCGCGCCGCAGGCCCAGCACTTGTACCGCTGCCGCTTGGGGTCGATGTCGAGCGACGGGCGGGAGTCGTTGTGGAAGGGGCACAGGGCCTTGAAGACGTTGCCGGCGGGGCGGACGGCGAGGTACGAGCCGACGACAGCGACGATGTCGCTGGCGGCCTTGATCTGCTTGGTCAGCTCCACCGGGTCGGACGGCACGGGGCACCTGCGTCGGATGAAATCACGGACCGCGCGGCACGGACGGCAAACAGGAAACGACCGGGTCGGGGTGTTTGCTGCCGTGGCCTGGCGGGTGGATTTCCCGGGGTTCGAGGTTCCGCGGTCGGTCGGCCTTAGCGGTCGGTGGTCGGGTTCCCGGAGCCCCGTGCTTGGTGGAGCGTGGCGGACCGGCGCTACGAGGGCCGACGCCGCCGCGAGGGGCGGGTCGGCGGCCGGGTGATCGCCATGTGTGGGGTGGGGGGACCTCGAGCGTGCCGCGGCTCTCTCCAGAGCCTAAAGGTCGGTGCATCAATCCGTTGATGCATTGCGAATTATAGCCGGCTCCCGGGAACCGTCAACCCGGACTCCCGCGGGCCGGCGCACCGCCGCATGTCGATTACTTACTCCATTTTCCGACCCCCGCCCGGACCCGGCGGCGGAATCTTTGCCGCGGCCCGCGCCCGGCGCGATGCCCCTTGCGCCGCGGCTACGACCGGCACAACTCCTGCAACGTGAACACGGGCGGGAGCCCGTTCCGTCGCGGGGCCGCGTCTCCCGCCCGTGAAAATCGCAAAGTGAGCGCCTTGACGATCTGGGTTTGAATCCGTACCCGACCTGCGGCATACTGAGTGTGGTGGGGCGTCCCACCGGTGCAACGTGGATGGAGGATCACGATCATGCGAGACCTGCCCGACGGGCATCCGCTGGGGCGGATGTTCTCGGGGTTGGCGGAACACGCGTTCTTCTCCCACCTCGGCGTGGCCGACCCGCCCCTGACCGACTACCTCTCCGGCCTGCTCACCCGCTTTCTGCACTTCGACGCGGTCTACCGACTCCGCAACGGGGCCGGCCGGCCCATCACGGAACTGACCGAAATGGTCCTGGAGGCCGAGCAACTCCCGCCCGGCGGCAAGACCCGCCTGGAGTACTACCGGCACATCGGCGACTTCGCCCTGTTCTGGACCGGCCTGTACCCCGAGGTCGTCGACCGGCAGCGGTCGCGGGCCTGCAAGGACGCGATGGTGAACTACACCGTCCAGGGGAAGCGCGGCTACCTCATCACCAGCAAGATGGAACAGGCCGAGCGGCACGACGCCGAGGCGAGCCTGTTCCGCCGGCTGAGCGACCAGTTCGAGTTGTGCGCCGTGGGGCTGCGAAAGGTCCGCGAGGAGTGGGAGCTGAACGCCGACCCGCCGCCCGGCGGGGAACTGATCCGGTGACCCGTGCGGTGGTGGGGGGCCGGCCCCCACCACCGCACCAAGAGAAGAACTCGGGGGCTGACGCCCCCGCTCGCCGGGTCCGGTCTTACGCCTTCACCAGAACGGCCCCCTGGCCGTTCATCAGCGTGATGCTGGTCACCACCGCCCCGAGCGTGCCGTCGGCGTTCACCGCACGGTAGCTGCCCCCGAGTTGGTGCGTGGTCGCCGTGTTCGCGGCCGTCGTCCCCTCCGGCTTCCCGGTGGCGTACGACAGCGGCTTGTACAGCACCAGGGCGTTCGTGTACTCCCGGGCCAGCACCCGGTACGAGAGGGCCGCGTTCGCCGGGTCGGCTCCCGTGGCGAGCACCTTCATCGCGCCGGCCGGCGCGCCCACGTCCACCTTCACCGCGTCGGTCCAGTGCTCGGTCCACGTCGAGGCCGGGTTGTGCCCGCCGTTGAAGTTGATGAACGTCCGCTGCGGGTCGGCGAGCAGGTAGTAGTACGCGAGCGCCCCGAGTTGGGTCCGCGGGTCGGTCGGGCTCCCGCCGCCCGGGTGGGTGTCGATCACCAGGTACGTCGCGCCGGACGCGAGCCGGCCGGCGACCAGGGTCGCGAGGTCGGAGACCTCGGCCCAGTTCGCCTGCATGGGCCGGATCGCGAACTCCTCGTAGGCCCCGACCGAGCCGCCCGCGGTGTAGTTCCCGTCCACGGCCCCGCCGCCGGCCGTGTTGGCCATCACCCACCGCGGGGCGACCGCCCGGCTCACGGCCCGCATCAGCGCCCCCGAGTCGAGCCCGTAGGTGGCGGTCGACTCCAGGACCGACACGCCGGGGAACGCCACCTTCCCGGTCGCGTTGTCCATGAAGATGCCGTCGGCCAGCGGGTTGGCGGCGAGGGTGCGGACGTGGTAGTCGGCGGCCCAACTGCGGGTGGCCGCGGCCGACGGGTTCGTGGCGAACCGCATCTGCCCGTAGTACGGGTAGAACAGCCGCGACTCGTACTCGAACCGGGCGTCCATGCCGGGCTTGCGGTTGGCGTACTCGGCGTTGCTCAGGTACCCGTCGCCGTTCGCGTCGGCGGCCCGGTCGTACGCGGGGATGGTGCCGGCCTCGGTCCCGTTGGCCCCCACGTAGTCGCGGCCGAGGACCGTCTTGAGCACCGGGGCCTGGGCGGCCGTCCCGGCCGTCGCCCGCACGCGGACGTAGTAGAGCGCCGCGCTGCCGCCGACCGAGGCCGCGACCCAGTCGGCCGGCGGCTCGAACGTGACCGCCCCGGCCTGCTTCATGCCGCCCGTGCCGTCGCTCAGCAGCGTCAGCGCCTTCCACGCCGTCGGCTTCCCGCTCGCGTCGACCGCGGTGGGGTACTCCAGCACCCCCGACCACCCCGCGGCGGCCGCCCTCGTGAAGGCGAAGTTCATCTCGCGGAACTTCTCGGGGTACCCGATGGCGGTCGTGGCACCGGCCGCACCGAACGCGGCCGCCGTGCCGGTGCCCCCGCGGGCCGGGTTCGTGTGGTTGGTCGCGGTCGCGCCGCCCGCGGGCGTCTGGTACACGCCCCAGAACCAGGTGACCGGCTGCGACGACGGGCTGTTGCCGGTGAACGGCGTGGCCCTCGTGACGTGGTAGAACGCCTGTTCCCGCGACACCCCGTGCGCGTCGGCGTACGCGAGCCAGTCCGTCAGCAGGCTGCCGTACAGGTTCGACACGTTGCTGTACATCAGTTGCGGAGTGTTCGGCGAGGTCGCGTCGATCGTCGAGAAGTACCGCGGGTTGGGGACCACCAGGTCCACGGAGTTCCGGAGCAGCCCCTGCTCGAACGCTCCCATCGGGTTGCCGCTGTACGCGAGCTGCGCCACGCGGACCCACGAGTAGTGCTGCGGGATCGTGGGGACCGGGAGCGGGGTCGCGTTGGCGTTCGAGGTGGTGAAGGCGTAGGTGCCGACGCCCAGGTTCCCGGCGGCGTCGAACGCCCGGACCGTGAGGGTGTAGCTGCCGTTGGAGAGCGTGGCGGTGTCGACCGTCCACGTCGCGGTGCCGGCGGCCGAGACGGCCCGGAGGACGCCGTTGAGCCAGAACTCGACGCGGATCGGGGAGCCGGTGACCGTGGCCCGGAACGCGACCTCGCCGGTCAGTTGCGGCCCGCCCGCGGTCGGCGCGACGGTCACCTGCGGGCCGGCCGCGGCGCTGGCCGGCTTCGCCTCGAAGTCGTCGAACGCCACCTCGCCGGAGTACTTCGGTGCCCGCGCGACCCCCGCGTACCCGCCGCCGGTGATGGCCGCGTCCCGGACCTCCAGCGCGACGTCGGGCGCGTCGGACCACGCCCCCGCCGGGGTGAGCCACTGGCCCGTGTCGGCCCGGACCACGGTCGCCCGCAGGCGGTCCCCTTCGGCGACCAACCGGACCCGGACCCACGCCGCACTCAGGTAGGCCGACGACTTGAGGGCCGCCAGCGGGGTCTCGACCCCGTTGACGACGCGGACGACGGTGACCTCCACGCCGCGGGTGACCCGGGCGAGGTAGAACGTCGGCGTCGCCGTGTCCACGTTCGACCCGCGGACGAACACGCCGGCCGGGACGATGCCGCTGGCGTACACGGCGATCGAGGCGTCGGCGTCAGCGGGCATCGGCGTCGCGGCCCAGACCCGCGACGCGGTCGAGGAGCCGCCGGTCGAGACGAGGCCGGTCGCGCCGCTCAGGGCGACGGCCATGGTCGTGCCGAACGCGCCGGGGTTCCCGCCGGTCCACCCCTGCCACCCGGTGGGGAGCGCGCCGCCGGCCGCGGCGTCGAACGACTCCTTCACGCCGAGTGGTACCTGGGGGGGGGGCGGGGCCGGGGTCCCGGGGGTTACGGTGAACGAGTCGAGCCGCGCCGGGCCGGAGTACGAGGCGGCCCGGCCGACGCCGGCGTGCCCGGTCTCCGGGGCGAGGGTCGTCGCCGCGGCGATGGCGCCGGCCGGGGCCGCCTGCCACCGCCCGTTGGCACCCAGGTACTGCCCCGTGTCGGACCGCGTGACCTGCACGGTCACGTTGTTCCCGACCGGCACCAGTGACACCCGGACCCACCGGTTCGAGAGGTAGTCGGACCCCGGGCTGGTGACCGATCCGAGGACGCGGACGGAGCCGTTGGTCACCTCCCAGAGCTGGACGTTCAGCCCGCGGGTGACCACCGCGGCGAGGTAACTGGGGGTCGCGGTCCCGAGGTTCGACCCGCGGGTGAAGACGAACGACTGGACGAGGGAGTCGGCCCAGACGGTGACGGCGGCCGCGTCGTCCCGGCCGACCGCGTCGCCGGACCAGGCGCGGGACGCGGCGGCGCTGGCCCCCCGCAGGACGAGGGCGGTCGAGCCCCCGACCCCGTCGCCGGCGGCGGTGACCACCGAATCGGTGCCGTTGTTGGTCCAGCGGGTCCACCCGGACGGGAGGGCGGGGGCGGCGGTCGTGTCGAACGTTTCGGTAACGGGTGACGTGGAGGGCACTTCGCGGGCTTCGAGACACTCAATGCGCAGACAGGTCCGCGTGCGGTCCTTCATGGGGCGTCCTTGCGACGGAGTAGAGCGACAGAAGGTGTGGACAGAGAAATGGTCGGCGGGCGGGCGGCGACTTGAGGACGAAATGCGTTCCGGGAATCGGCGGGCGAATGACACCCCGGTGTCACCACACCGAGGACGGGTGCGACGGGCGCAACGCGACTCTCTTCCCACGGCACGTCGCAGGGGCCGGCACGGTCCCGGGGAGTTTTCCGGCGGGGGGCTCTGACCGGCCCCTCGCCTCCTCACCCACTCGACGCACCGCTCGGCGGTGCGATGCGCCTTCGGCCGCTCCGCGGCCCCGCCTCTGCACACAAGGGGCGCGAGGAGGTCCCGTCCCTTGCGCGTCGGTGGGGCCGGGGAGCGGCCGCAGCGGCGTCACCCCGCGGAGCGGGTGCGACGGGCGGAGAGCGATGCACCGAGCGTGCCCCCGGCCGCCCGCAGCGGCTCACCGTCCCGGTTCCAGAGCCTCGCCGTGCGGCCCGACCCGCACGACCCGCACGGTCGGGTAGTGCGGCCCGCCCTCGACCGGGTACCCGGCGACGAGGACCACCAGGTCGCCGGGGGTGACCACGCCGGCCCGGAACGAGTCGCGGACCGCGGCCGCCAGGCGGTCCCCGCCGAACGCCGTCGGCGACATCCGCACCCCCACGATCCCCCACACGAGCGCCAGCGCCCGCAGGGCCGCGTCGGTCGGCGCGACCGCCACCACCCGGGCGTTCGGCCGGTGCCGCACGATCAGCCGGGCCGTCCGCCCCGACAGGGTCGGGCTGATGATCGCCCGCGCCCCGATCTCGCGGGCCAACTGGCACACGCACAGGGTCAGCGGGTCGTCGATCCCGGCCCCCGGGCGGAAGTACCCGGCCCCGTGCCCGACGCCGGTCGCGTGCGCGTGGGCCTCGGCCTCGACCGCGATCCGGGCCATGCACGCGACCGCCTCCACCGGGTACTCGCCCACGGCCGTCTCGCCCGAGAGCATGACCGCATCGGTCCCGTCGAAGATCGCGTTGGCGACGTCGCTGGCCTCGGCCCGGGTCGGCCGCGGGTTGGTCCGCATCGAGTCGAGCATGTCGGTCGCGGTGACGACCGGCTTGCCGGCGGCGCGGGCCTCGGCGATCAGCGCCTTCTGGACCGTCGGCACCCGCTCCAGCGGCATCTCGACCCCGAGGTCGCCCCGGGCCACCATGATCGCGTCGAACGCCGCGACGATCTCCCGCGCCCGGGCCACGGCCTCGGGCCGCTCGATCTTCGCCAGCACCGGCACGCTCAGCCCGGCGGCGGCGCACGCGGCCCGCACGTCGGCGGCCGCCTCCGGCCCGCGGACGAACGACAGCGCGACCCAGTCGACCCCGGCCCGGGCCGCGACGGTGATCGCCTCCAGGTCGCGGGGCGTGAGCGTGGCGATGGTCAGCGGCGTGTCCGGCAGGTTCAGCCCCTTGTTCGGCTTCAGGAACCCGCCGACCACCACCGTGGCCCGCAGTTGCGTCGCCGTGGCCGCGGCGGCTTCGAGCTGGAGCCGGCCGTCGTCGAGGAGCATCCGCTGCCCGACCCGCACGTCGCACAGCACCTCCGGTTCGGTCAGGACCAGGTCGTCGGCGTGGTGCGGGTCGTTCGACAGGGAGAAGCAGACCGTGTCGCCGGGCCTCAGTTCGCGGGGCGCGTGGAGCCGCACCCGGAGCTTCGGGCCGGGGAGGTCGGCCATGACGCCGGCGAACTTCCCGACCCGGGCCGACGCCTCGCGGAACCGGGCCACGCTGGCGACGTGCTCCTCGGCGGTGCCGTGCGAGAAGTTGACGCGGGCGACGTCCACCCCGGCCCGCAGGACGGCGTCGAGTCGCTCGGGGGTGGCCGTCGCCGGCCCGAGGGTGGCTACGATCTTGGTCTGCCGGGGCATGTGCGCGGCCTCGCGGGGGTCGGTGGGCATGATGGGACGGCGGCTCCGTGCGGGGAGAGGTGGAACGGTCGGGAGAAGAGCACGGCTCGGTCCGCACTAGACTACCGGGAACCGTGCCGGGGTGCGAGGAGTTATGCGACACCGGGGTCCGATTCCGCTCGCGGCGCTGGCCGCGTGGGCCGCGGCAACAACCGCGTGCCTCGCGCTCGCGCTCGCCGACCCGGCCCGCGACCTGCGGCACCCGGCCGTGACGTGCAGTGCCGCGGTCACTGTGGGGTGGATGCTCCTCGCATGGGCCGCCGTGGCGTGCCGCGCCGCCCGCCCCGCCCGCGGGCTGTGGACGCTCGGCCTCGGGGCGCTCGCCGTTCACCTCGCGCTGGCGCTCTGGCTCGCCCACGGGTGGTCGCACGCCGCCGCCGTCGAGCACGTCCGCGAGGTCGGGGGCAGCGGAGCGGGGATTGCCGTGAACTACCTGTTCGCGCTCGTGTGGGCGGCCGACGTGGTCTGGTGGTGGGCCGCCCCCGCGGGCCACGCGCGCCGCCCGCGGTGGGTCGGTGTGCTGGTTCACGGGTTCCTCGCGTTCGTGGTGGTGAACGCGACCGTGGTGTTCGGCCCGCCCGGCGGGTCGCGTACGCCTTGGGCCTGGGCCTCGTCGCCGCTCTCGTCTGGCGGCGCTCGCCGCGGTCGCCGGGGAGCACGCGGTGACCACGGATGGGCGCGGCGTGCCCACCCGCCGGCCGCTCGGGGCTCGCACCCCGTCGCACGCCCTACGTTTCCTGGCGAACGTGCGAAGGGCACGGGAGTTGCGATGCCGTGGCTACGCAAGCCACCCGCAGGAGGTTCACCCGTCATGCCCCGCCCGACACGCTCCGCGTTCACGCTGATCGAACTCCTCGTGGTGATCGCCATCATCGCGATCCTGATCGGCCTGCTCCTCCCGGCGGTGCAGAAGGTCCGCGAGGCGGCCGCACGCGCCCAGTGCGCGAACCACCTCAAGCAGATCTGTCTGGCCACCCACAACTACGAGAGCGCGAACGGGAAGTTCCCCAACTCCAAGCGCATCGAGGCGAACCAGACCCTTCAGGAAGGCGCGAAGGGGTGGGCGCTCGAGATCTTCCCGTACATGGAACAGGGGGCCATCAACAACAACTACGACCGTGCGGCGAACTGGTGGGAACTCGGCGACCCCGTCGCCGAGACCGGGGTCGTGATGACCCACATCAAGATGCTCCAGTGCCCGTCGAGCCCGATCCAGAACCGGTTCCAGGACAAGAACGACGCCGCACCCCGGAAGAAGGGCGCGACGACCGACTACTTCCCGCCGGAAGGGCTCGGGGCGACGTTCGACGGGTTGCTCGGGTCGGACCCGGCGCTCGGGGTGAAGCCCGGCGTCCTCCAGCAGGCGCTCCTCTCCAACCCCGGCGCGCCGCTCGCGAGCCGGATCAGCCTCGACACCCGCACCACCATTCTGATGGTGACGGACGGCACGTCGAACACCATCGTGTACGGCGAGTGCGCCGGGCGCGAGGACATCTGGCGGGGCCGCCTCAGAACGGCGGCGCTCGCCAACAAGTCCGACCCGAACTGCGCTCGCGCCCAGGGCGGGGCGTGGGGGTCCAACGACGGCCCGTTCGCCCTCGGCAAGCCGACCCTCTGGTGCAACACCGGGAACGCCGCCACATCCGCGAACGTCGCCTTCCCCGGGCCGTACAAGATCAACGGCTCGAACGAGTCGGGCGGGCTGTACTACAGCTTCCACACGGGCGGGGCGAACTTCGCGTTCGCCGACGGCTCGATCCGCTTCCTGAGCGAGAGCACCCGGCTGTGGACGCTCGGGGCCATCACCACCCGGGCCGGCGGCGAGTCGGCGGAGCTGAACTGATCCGCCGCCCGTGCGGGCGGCACGCCCCGCCGGGCACACGGCGCCACCCGCACGGGCCGCACAGACGCACCCGATTACCCATCCCGGGTGCGTTTCCCCACTTGTGCGCACTGCCGCACGGTTTACAATTACGGGTATATTCGCGAGAGTAGCCCTTCTCGCACCCATCAACCTCCTGCGGGGTTGCCGACATGGCCGCGACTCACCTGACGCTCGAAGAAGCCGCATCGCTCCTCGGCATTTCCCCGGAAGACTTCAAGAAGCGCCTCAAGACCGACCCGCTGTTCAAGACCCTCGACCGGGGCAAGATCCGCGACGGCACGTCGTTCCGGTTCAAGGACACCGCGGTCCAGGAACTGGCCCGCGAACTCGGGGCCGGCAGCGACCCGGGCAAGAACATGCCGGTCGTCTCGTCCGGCCCGGCGACCCCGGCCCGCGGGACGCCGAAGGTCAAGCCCGAGGAGCCGCTCAAGCTCTCCAACGACGACGACGACATCTTCTCCCTGTCCAACGACGACTCCAAGTCCGGGTCGTCCGGGCCGAAGACCAGCAAGTTCCGCCGCAGCGACCTCCCGCCCGCCGAGGAGATCGCGATCGACTTCAGCGGCCCGGCCAGTGGGGTCGTGAAGCCCGGCGGCAGCTCGACCAAGCTGTCCGCCCCGCGGTCCTCGACCAAGCTGACGTCGTCCGAGAAGAGCGGCAAGAACCTCGGGGGCGGCAAGCCCCCCAGGGCCGGCGGCGGCGACGACAGCGAGTTCGAGCTGAGCCTCGACGGCGGCGACGACTTCGAGCTGAAACTCGGCGGCGACGGCGACGACGACGCGCTCGACCTGGGCGAGATGCCCAAGGACACCCCCGGCGGCAGCCGCGTGGGCCGCGGCGGCGAGAGCGGCATCCTGTCCCGCAAGCCGAACGACACGGGCCGGTCGCTGGAGGGCCGCAAGGACCCCAAGAGCGGGGCCAAGAGCGGGGCCAAGGGGCCGAAGAGCGGGTCGCTCCCCCCGCTGCCCAACGCCGGGGGCGGCGACCAGGACGTGGACTTCGAACTCACCCTCGACGCCGGGGCCAACGTCTCGTCCACCCGCCTGGGCGGGTCGTCCAAGAGCAAGAAGAAGCTGGTCACCGACTCGGACAGCGAGTTCGAGTTGACCCTCGACGAGCCGGGCTCGGGGAGCCTGGAGCACGCGGCCCTGGGCGACAGCTCGGCCGAGGTCAGCAAGGGCGACATCTTCGAGACCGACTTCGAGATCCCCCCGATGGACCCGTCCGGGTCCGAGGTCGTGTCCGACACGACCGACATCGAGGAGATCCTCGAAGAGGGCGGCGAGGACGGCGAGGCCGAGTCGAGCGAGGTCGTGCTCCTCGAGGACGACGAGGAGGCGCCCCGGCCGAAGGGCCGGTCGTCGGCCGCCCGGCTTCTCGACGACGGCGACGTGGACCTGGCCGACGTGGACGTGGACCTCGAGGTGGAAGAGGAGTCCGCGGCCGGCGCGCTGCGGGGCGTCAAGGACACCGGGGCCGACGACGACGAGGAAGAGGAGCTGGCGGTCGCCGGCGCGGCGGCGGGCGTGTACCGCCCCGTGCCGTGGGGCATCTGGCCGCTGCTGTTCCTGCTCCCGGCGTTCACCCTCACGGTCGTCGGCGGGCTGATGGGGTTCGAGTTGCTCCAGACGATGTGGGGCTACCAGCAGCCGCGGAAGCCGAACGCCCCGATCGTCCGCTCGCTGGCCCAGCAGTTCGACATGGAGATCCGCGACCAGTGACGGGGATCGTGGTCGCGGGGGGCGGGGGGGCGGGGGACCCCCCCCCCCCCGGGTGCGGCGCCCTCACAACCCCCCACGGCCCGTAGGGGCGGCGGGCTGGCCCCGCTTTTCGCATTGGTTAGCCGCCCCCGGTGCGGGGTCGGGTGGGGGGGGCGGGGGGGGCCCCTGAGTCCCCCGCTCGCCGCGTTTCCGGCTCCTTCACACACCCTTCGTGCCGGTGGGCTGGACGGCCCGTCCCTCTGCGATACGATATAGTATTGGCCCGCTCACCGCTGAACCCTTTGTCCGTTCGGCGTGTCTAAATTGGCACCGCCGCCCTTCCGTTGAGGGCGGTGGTGCCGTTCCCGTTCTCACCTCGGAAGGAGCCGGTCACAACCCCGGCCGAAGACGATGCTCGACAAAGTACGCAACATCGGGATCATGGCGCACGTCGATGCGGGTAAGACCACCACGACGGAGCGGATCCTGTACTACAGCGGCACCAAGCACAAGGTCGGCGACGTCGACGACGGGGACACCACGACCGACTTCGACCCGCTGGAGCGGCAGAAGGGGATCACGATCAACTCGGCGGCCGTGTCCATCGACTGGGCCGACCGGGCCGGCGACCCCATCGCCATCAACATCATCGACACCCCCGGGCACGTGGACTTCACGGCCGAAGTCGAGCGGTCCCTGCGCGTCCTCGACGGCGCGGTCGGCGTGTTCTGCGCCAAGGGCGGCGTCGAGGTGCAGTCCGGCACGGTGTGGCGGCAGGCCAACAAGTACAAGGTGCCCCGCATCGCCTACGTGAACAAGCTCGACCGCATGGGCGCGGACTTCTGGGGCTGCGTCGAGCAGATGAAGACCAAGCTCGGGGCCAACCCGGTCGTGGTGACGATCCCGGCCGGCCAGGACTCGGCCCTCGAGGGCGTCATCGACCTGATCGAGATGAAGCTGATCACCCGCGACCTGACCGACAAGACGAACCGCAAGTTCTTCACGACCGACGTGCCGGAGAAGTACCTCGCGGAGGCCCAGAAGCGGCGCGAGCAGATGCTCGACGGCGTCTCGGCCGCGTCCGACGAGATCACGGAACTGATCCTCGAGGGCAAGGACGTGCCCCACAACCTGATCCGGCAGGCGCTCCGCACGGGGACGCTCGGGAACATCTTCACCCCGGTGCACTGCGGCAGCAGCAAGCACTTCCACGGCGTCCAGCAACTGCTCGACCTCGTGGTGGACTGCATGCCGAGCCCGCTGGACCGGCCGCCGGTCGACGGGCTGCACCCGAAGACGAAGGAGGCCCTCCTGCGGAAGCCGGACGCGGCCGAGCCGATGAGCGCGCTGGCGTTCAAGACGGTCGCCGAGGTCAACGGCGACCTCGTGTACATCCGCGTCTACTCGGGCGAAATGAAGCCCGGCGAGACGTACACGAACACGACCAACGGCAAGAAGGAACGCATCGCGCGGTTCTACCGCATGATGGGCGACAAGCGGATCTCGCTGGAGAAGGCCGGCCCCGGCGACATCGTCGCGGCGATGGGCCTTTCGGACACGTACACGGGCAACACCCTGTCCGACCCCGACCGGCCGGTCGCGCTCGAGGCGATCCAGTTCCCGAAGCCGGTCGTCGCCCAGGCGCTCTCGTTCAGCAAGACGCTGGACAGCGGCAAGGTCGGCGAGGCGCTCAACCGCCTCGTCCGGGACGACCCCACGCTGAAGACGCACACCGACGACGAGACCAAGGACACCATCCTCTCCGGGATGGGCGAGTTGCACCTGGAGATCAGCGTCGAGAAGCTCAAGCGCGCCGTCGGCGTGTCGCAGGACGACGTGAAGTCGATCGTGTTGGGCAAGCCGCGGGTCGCGTACCGCCAGTGCCTCGCCCGGGAGGTCGATTTCGAGTACAAGTTCTCGAAGCAGACCGGCGGGCGCGGCAAGTTCGCCGTGATCTCGGTCAAGTACAAGCCGCTGACTCCGGAGGAAATCCAGGAGAAGGTGAAGGAGATCGAGGAGCTGGGCGACCCGAAGGTGAAGCCGGACCCGAACAACGTCTACTTCGTGAACGGCATCACCCAGGGGTCGATCTCGAAGGAGTACATTCCGAGCGTGGAGGAAGGGCTCCGGGAGGAAGCGAAGAAGGGGTACAAGTACCCGTTCCCGTTCGTGGACCTGGAGTTCCTGTTGCACTTCGGGAAGATGCACGACGTGGACTCGTCGCAAGACGCGTTCTACCTGTGTGCCCGGGAGGCGTTCCGGGAGGCCCAGGAACGCGGCGGGATCGAACTCCGCGAGCCGGTCATGAAGATCGTGGTGATCTCGCCGAAGGAGTACCAGGGCCAGATCTCCGGGAACATCAGCAGCAAGCGCGGGGTGATCGAGGAGACGAGCGAGGAGAAGGGCGTCGCGATGGTGACGGCGAAGGTGCCGCTGGCGAACCTGTTCGGGTACACCAACGACCTCCGCAGCGCGACGAAGGGGCAGGCGAGCTTCTCGATGGACTTCAGCCACTACGAGCGCGTGCCCGTCGAACTCGCCGACCTGCCGAAGCCCGACGCGAAGAAGTGACCGCCCACGCGGGACCGCGACAACCCACGAACCGGGAGCTTACGGGCTCCCGGTTTTTTCGTTACAGTTCGGGTGCCCGACGGTCCGCGGAGGTGTCGATGAGGGGACCCGTGCCCGCGAAGAACGCCTATCACGACGCGGTTGTCGATGCCGTGAGGGCTGACGGGTGGACGATCACCCACGATCCGCTCACGTTCAAGGTCGGGGAGCGCGACCTGCACGTCGATCTCGGGGCCGAGCGGTTGCCCCTCGCCGCGGAACGGGACGGGGAGCGGATCGCGGTCGAAGTGCAGAGCTTCTCCGGCCCGTCCCCGTTGCCGACCTCCAGCACGCGATGGGACAGTTCACCATGTACCGCCTCATCCTCGCCGACCAGCAGCCCGACCGGGTTCTCTTCCTGGCGATCACGGAGGCCGTGTATGATGGCATCCTGTCCGAGGAACTGGGCACGAAGATGCTGAAGGGCGCGGGCATCCGCACCCTCATTTTCAACCCCCTCACGCGGCGGGTCACGCGATGGATAAAGTAGCCCTTTACCGGGACATCATCCGGAAGGAGTTGCAGGGGTACGCCGACTGGCTGGCCCGGCCGGACCGTCAGGTCCGGTACGAGGTGGTGTTCGACCCGGCGCTCGACCACTTCGAACTCGTCTACAGCGGGTGGGACGGGCACCGCCGCGTTCACGGGGTACCGTTCCACCTCGACATCATCGACGGCAAGGTGTGGATCCAGTACGACGGCACGGACCGGCCGATCGCCGAAGAGTTGGTGCGGGCCGGCATCCCCAAGGACGACATCGTTCTGGCCGAGAGGCCCGCGGACCTGCGCCCGTTCACGGGCTACGGCGTCGGGTAAAGGAGCTGTTGCGCATGACGTTTTCCGACCGCCTCGCCGAAGCCGTTCGCCGCAAGGGGCCGCTGTGCGTCGGCATCGACCCGCGGTGGGAGTCGCTGCCCGCCGCGTACCGCACCGGCGGCCACCTCGACGACGTCCCCGAAATGGCCGATCTGGAGCACCCGCTCCGGGCCGCGGCGATCACCGGGAGCTTCGTCACCCGCGTGCTCGAACTCGTCGAGCCGTACTGCGGGGTGGTGAAGCCGCAGGCGGCGTTCTTCGAGCTGCTCGGCCCGGCGGGGACGGCCGCGCTCCAGGGGGCGCTCGCCGACGCGCGGGAACTCGGCCTCGTCACCATCCTCGACGCGAAGCGCGGCGACATCGCCAGCACCGCGACCGCCTACGCCGACGCCGCGTTCGCCGGGTGCAAGATCGACGGCCACACGCACCCCGTCTGGGACGCGGACTCGCTGACGATCAACCCGTACCTCGGCCGCGACGCCGTCGAGCCGTTCCTGACCGCGGCGCGCGCCGCCGACCGCGGCACGTTCGTGCTGGTGCGGACGAGTAACCCCGGTGCCGGGCTCTTCCAGGACCTGGTGTGCGACGGGAAGCCGCTGTACCGGCACGTCGCGGCCGCGGTCGCCGAGTGGAATGCCCCAACGATTGGGGAGTGCGGCCTGGGCGACGTCGGGGCCGTGGTCGGCGCGACGCACCCGCGGGAACTGGTCGAACTGCGGGCCGCGATGCCGGACGTGTGGCTGCTCGTGCCGGGCTACGGCGCGCAGGGCGGGACCGCCGCCGACGTACGCGCCGCGTACCGGGCCGACGGGCTCGGGGCGGTGGTCAACAGCTCGCGGGGCGTCACGTTCCCGTTCCACCCCGACGACCCCGACTGGGAGGCGAAGGTGGTCGCCGCGGCACAGAAGGCGCAGGCCGAGTTGCGGGGGTGACCGCGGCTCCGCTCACTTCGCGGTCGGCCCGGCCTTCCACCCGTCCACCGTGAACTCGCCCCGTGCGCCGCACTCGAACTTGAGCGGCGCTTCGAGCCCGGCCGGCTTGTCGGTCTTCTTGTTCTCGAACTTGTCGGCGTCGGCCACGTTGGTCAGGGCGTTGTTCTCGACGACCGCCCCGTAGCTCTCCTTCGCCCGCAGCAGGGGCCGCGGGGTGCCGACGCACTCGATCACGTTGTCCCGGATGGTGATGGTCTTGAAGTCGCACTTCGGGTTGAACCCGAACAGCCCCTCCTTGCGGGGCGTCGCGGTGGTGCGAGCGACGACATGGTTGTTGCGGACCACCAGGTTGTCGAACACCTCGTTGACCCAGATCACGCCGCGGCCGGGGTTGCTCACGAGGTTGTTGTGGAAGCTCGCCGGCCCCTTCGCGGCGGCGCTGCCGAACCCGGAGACCAGGTTCCCGTGGTCCTTCGCCGGGTCGAAGTCGAACAGGTTGTGGTCGATCTCGACCCCGTTGCGGACGAACTCGATCGCGTAGCTGTCCTTGAACCAGTTGTGGTGGAGGTGGAACGTGCGGCCGCTCTTGGGCACCGGCCCGCCGGCGTGCTTGGGGATCGAGACGGTGCCGGTGCAGACGTTGTGGTCGATCTCCACGTCCTCGTCGTTCTCGAACGGGAACTCGATCGAGAAGTTCACCTCGATCGTGTTGTGGTGGACCCGGCACCGCTTCCCCTGGCGGACCTTCACGCCGTAGAACTCGTGCTCCTTCGCCTGGCGGGTGCGGGTGAACGTGTTGTCGTGGATCTCGCTGTCGGCCATCCAGATGGCGAAGATCGCGCCGCCGGTGATGCCGCCCTTCACGCCCGGCGCGCCGCGCTCCCACCGGCCGCCCGCGTCGACGAACTCGCAGTCGTGGATCTTCGCGCCCTTCATCCCGAACGTCCGCACGCCGGTCCACTGCGTCTCCTTGATGCGGAGGTGGTGCAGGTGCAGGTCCTTGTTCTCCCACCCGAAGATCGCGCCGTGGAGTTGCGGGCCGCGGAGCGTCAGGTCGGAGATCGTGACGCCGGCCGCCTTGTCCTTCAGCCGGATGAGGTAGGCGTTCGTGTCCATCCCCTTCGTCGTCATCTCCGGGTCCGGGAGCGTCTTGGTCGGCGGCTTCCACCCTGCGGCGTGGGTGATGATCGTCTTGTCGATACCCGCCCCCTTGAGCGTCATGCCGGTCTTCGGCTCCAGCGGCGCGTCCAGCTCGAACGTGCCGGCGGCGACCTCGATGGTCGCGCCCTCGGCACCGTCGCGGACCGCGGCGACGAGGGCGGCGGCGGTGGCGACCGGTTCGGCGGCCGCGGCGGTCGTCGGGAGCGCGAGAAGGGCAATCAGCAGGGCGGGGCACCGGACCGGGGTCATGTGCGTTCCTCGATGGGAGGGAGGGGGCGGGTGTGAACGAGCGCCGCCCGCCCGGGGAGAGTCGGGCGGGCGGTGCGGTGCGGGCGGGGCGTGGTCACTTCTTGGTCTTGGCCTTCCCCTTCGGCGGGTCTTCCTTTGGCGGGTTCTTATCGTGGCCGAGGATGATCGCGTACTTCACCCGCAGGTCGTCCTCCTTGACCTTGTCGATCGGGATCTTGTGGTCGCGGATGAGGATGACCTGGACGATCGCGCCGGGGACGAGGTCGGCGGGCGTGGCCGCGTACCACGGCGCGCCGGCCGGGGAGCGGGCCTCGTTGAGCTCGGCCTGGTTCAGGTTCACCCGCACGCCCTTCTCGTCGGTCTTGATCGGGGCGTGCTTGTTGCGGACGAGCGACTCGGGCACGAACTCCAGGTCGTAGTCGTGGTGCTCTTCCTTGGTCACGAACCGCGGCCGGTTCATGTTGTTCGCGTAGGGGTTGCGGTAGTTCCGGTTGTTGTTCTTGCCGCTCAGGTTCGGGCGGCGGTTCCGGTTCCGGTTGTTGTTGTTACCGCCCTGGTTCTTCTGCTGCTCGGTCTCGAACCACGTGATGCGCAGGACGAGCCGGTTGCCGTCGGCCTTCACGATCTCGCCCACGGCTTCCGCAACGTAAGAATACTTCGACCAGTCGGTCGGCTTCTGGTCCCCAACGTCTGTCGGCGACGCGGGTTTCGTCTCGTCGGCGGCGCTGAGCACCGGCAGCAGCGCCAGCGCGTACCCCAGGGCCACGGTGGCCACGATCTTCGGAACCTTCGGCGACATTGGCAGCCCTCCCGCAAGCCGGCACAGCTACCAATTGGAACACGACCGGGCCTCAAAAGTTCCGCAAAGCGCGATTCCGGTCCGTTCACTTCGGGCTCACGTCGAAGTCGGTGGGCTTCAGCTCCATCGTGGCCCCGGCAATCGCGATCAGCTCGCCGAACCGCCCCTCGGCCCCGCCGCGGACGCCGTTCTCGTGCCAGTACACGATGCGGAACTGACCGGCCGGCGCGTTCTTGATCTCGAAGTTGCCGTCGGCGTCGGTGACCGCGAAGTACGGGTGGTCGAACACGCGCACGTACCCGGTCATCCACGGGTGGATCGTACACTTGTACTGGATCGAGCCGCTCTCCGTCGCGAGTGCGTTCGCCATCGTCCAGTTCTGCCCGGCCGGGATGTTCACGTTGAAGTCGCCGTTCTTTGCGCTGGTCCAGAAGAAGTTGTGCGCGACCGGCGACGGGTTCTTCACGACCAGCGTGTCGCCCACTCGCGCAACGGTCACACGGGTGACGAACATGCAGCACGGCTGGTCGATCGCGACCTCTTGCGGCTTCCGCTTCGCGTCGTCGGGGTGGATCTCGGCCGGCTTGAACTCCTTGTCCTTCGGGTCGAGCGGGCGGAGGAACACGACCACGTTCCGCACGCCGCGGTTCTTCGGGTTCACGATCACCGACTCGTCGAGGATCGCGCCCTTCCCGAGACAGTGCGCCTTGTCCTGGTTGACGTTCAGTTCCGCCCGCTTCGGGATGTCTTTCCCCTCGGGGAATACCACGCGGCCCTTGATGGTCGTCCACGCGGGTTTCGGGTCGTCCCCGCGGGCGAAGGTGGTCACCAGCGCGCAGCACAGCACGCACGACAGCAGTCGCATGGGAAAGTCTCCGGGGTAAGGGACAGGTGTTTGGTGGGCAGGCAAGAATGCCTGCCCCACCAGGAAGGCAGCGATCAGTCGCCCCAGCCGGGGCTCGCGTGGACGAGCGGGCCGAGGTCGAGCGTTCCGTTGGCGGCGACCGTGACGCGGTCGCCGAACCGGCCGGCGGCCCCGTTGCGGTAGCCGACCTTCTCGTGCCACACCACCACCCGCCACTCGCCGGCCGGGGCGCTCGGGATGGTGAAGCGGCCGTCGGCGTCCGTGACGGCGAAGTACGGGTGCTCGAACGCCCGGACGTGGCCCTGGACCCACGGGTGGATGTTGTCGCGGTACGTGTCGATGCCCCGAAGCGCCGGCACCGGGCCGGTGGCGTGCGACCCGCCGCCGGGCAGCAGCACGTTGAAGTTCGCGAGCGCGTCGTCGGCGGCCGGGTCGAGCGCGGCCCCGCGGTGGTAGTTCACGTTGAACGGAACCTGCGTGGGGTTGCGGAACGTCAGCCGGTCGCCGGCCCGCACCGCCAGCACCCGCGGAGCGAACCCGTCGGCCCCCGCGGTCAGGTGGTGCTCGCGGGGCGTCGGGTTCGCGAGCGCCGGGTGGACGCGGTCGGCCGGGAACGCGGCGGCCGGGTCGTCGGTGTCGGGCCGGAGCCAGACCATCGCGTTCGCGATGCCGCGGGTCTTCGGGTCGATCGACACGTCGCCGATCGCCGCGCCGCCGAACAGCTCGGGGTCCTTGGCGAACCCCTCCGCAACGAACCGCACGCTGGGAACGTCGCGTTCCTGTGGAAACACCGCCCGCCCGGTGACCGTCACCCATAGCGACCGCCCGGCCACTCGCGGTGCGGGTGCGGCTTCAGCTTCGTGGCGAGCGTGCAGCGCCTGCGACGGCGCGTCGGCCGGCGGCGCGTTGCTCGTCAGCCCGAGCCCGAGACCCGCGACCGCGAGCAGCGCCACTGCCGCGAGCGCGAGCTTCGCGCCGAGCGTGCCGCGAACGGCTGTCGCGGCGAGCGTCTTCGCAAGAACCGACGGCTCGGCAATGCTCGCGATCAGTGCTTGCGGCACCGCGGCCCGTGCCGACGGCGCGAACGCGCCCGCAAGCAACCCGCCGGCCAGCGTCGCGCCGCGGCGGGTGAGCCGGGTGCGGAGGAGTTCCTTCCCGTGTTCGAGCCGCCGGCGCAGCGTGCTGAGGCTCCACCCGAGGTGCCGCGCCGCTTCGTCCTGGGTGCGCTCTTCGAGGAAGCACGCGACCAGCGGCTCGCGGTACGGTTCGGGGAGTTGGGCGAGTTCCTCGTCGAGAACGCGCAACAGGTCGTCGAAGTCCGGGGCGCGGGGCTCACCCGGCGGCCGCTCGACGCCCGCGAGTCGCTTGTGGCGCTCCTCGTGCCGGCGGGCCGCGAGCCCGACCCGCCGGGCGACGCCGAACAGCCACCCGCCGACTGACGCGGCCCCGGCCGCGCGCTCCGGGTTCCGGGACAGCACGAGGAACACGGCCTGGAAGGCGTCTTCGGCGAGTTGCGCGTCGCGGACGGCCCGGCGGCACACGCCGTACACCATCCGGGCGTGCCGGCCCACGAGTGTGGCAAAGGCCGATTCGTCGCGGTCGGCGGCGAACCGTGCGAGCAGCGCCTGGTCGCCCTCGGCGGCGAACGCGGCGGTCAGCTTGGCGGGGAGGGTGAGACGCGGCATCGGCGGGGCTCCTCTACCCGTATCATGTCCGCCCGCGGGGAAAGGTGTTCAGAAATTTCGCGCGAGAAGGCCGCGAAGCGATGGCCCGCGGACGACGCGGATGAACGCAGGAGGAAGACCGATCAGGCCGCGAGCGATTTCTCGCCACCACGGTCTTCTCTGATCCTCTTGATCCGGTCTTGGTTCCGCGTCGTCCGCGTGCCATCGCTTGGTTCTACCCGCCCACTACCCCCGCAGCGAGGAGCGTCAGGATGACGGCGGCGAGGGCGAGGCGGTACACGACGAACACCGTCATCGTGTGGAACTGGAGGAACCGCATCAGGAACGCGATCGCGAGGTAGCCCACCGCCGCCGACACGACCGTGCCCACCGCCAGCGCCGCGACGGCGTCGCCCGACGCGAACAGGCTCACCGGCTCGTCGGGCTTCGGGGCGGCGAGCTTCTTGTACTCGTCGAGCAGTTCCTTCAGCCCCGCACCGAGGATCACCGGCAGCGACAGCAGGAACGAGAACCGGGCCGCGGTCGCACGCGTTAGCCCGGCGAACAGCCCGCCGGAGATCGTCGTCCCCGACCGCGACCCGCCCGGCATCAGCGCGCACGCCTGCCACAGCCCGACCCACAGCGCCTCGCGCCACGTCAGGTCGGCCTCAACCTTCGCGGCTAGTCCGAGCCGCAGCCGTCGCGCCGACCACCACTCGGCCGCGGCCATCAGCAGTGCGAACGCGATCGACACCACCGCGATCGACGGCAGGTTGAAGAACGTCGCCTTCAGCCACTTCTGGAGCGCGAACCCGACCGCCACCGCCGGCACCGTGCCCAGCACGATGAGCCACCCGGTCCGCGAATCGGGCGTGCTGGCGAGCGTGCGTGAGCGCACGTCGCTCCACAACCCCGCGAGCAGGCGAGCGACGTCGGCCCGGAAGTAGACGAACACGGCGGCGAGCGTGCCGAGCTGGATGACGACGGTGAAGGCGTCTTCCGGGTGCGCGTGGCCGAGCAGCTTGCGGGCGACGAGCAGGTGGGCCGTGCTGCTGATCGGCAGGAACTCCGTGAGCCCCTGCACCACCCCGAGGAGGACCGCTTCCCACACCGACATGCCTGCCTCCGGGCCGCGGATTCGGTATGATGATTATCGGGATCGTCACACCGGAACTCGCCATGCGAACGCGCCTTCTCGTTCTACTTCTGTCACTCGCGGCCGTCGCGTTGTCGCCCGCCGCTGCACTCGCCCACGACCTGCGGCTGGTCGTGAAGCTGCCGCCCGACGAACCGACCGTGGTCGTTCTCGAAGCCGGGTTCGACGACGACGCGCCGGCCGAGGCCGCGACCGTCACGCTCATCGACGCGGAGCAGTACATCATCGCCGAGGGCAAGACGGACGAGCGCGGCGTGTGCCGCCTGCCCCGCCCCGGCCCCGGGAAGTACACCGCAAAGGCCGTCGCCATCGGGCACCGCGACCGCGTGCCGTTCGAAGTGGTCGGCCCGGCCCCGGCGACCGCGGCGGCCCCTGACGCCGCGCCGACCGAGTACCGCGGGTGGCGGCCGGACCAGACGCTCGGCCTGTGGGTCGGCGTCGGCGGGCTCCTGCTGGCGTCGGCCGCGTACTGGTGGCTCCGTGGGCGAAAACGTGCCCCAGTGCTTCCGCACCGGGCTAAAGACGCCGACCCCCTACGGGGGTGAAGAGCACCAGTCCCCGGTTCCGGGTTCCCGCCCCGGAGGGGCCGGCGTCTTTAGCCCGGTGCGGAAGCACTGGGTTCTTGTGGCTCTGTGGTTAAATTCCCTTCCGTGATGCTGCTGACATTCCCCCGCACCCCGCGTCCGGGGTAGACTCCACCCCGTTGCGACGCACACACTCCAAAACACCGCGGCGCAACCACTCACAACCCAGAGCCGAAGAGGGGGCTTACGATGGCCGAGAAGGAAAAGGACAAGCGGGAGGGTAAGGACAACAAGGAACTCAAGACGGCGCTCGCGGCCATCGAGAAGGAGTTCGGTAAGGGCGCGATCATGTCGCTCGGCGACATCAACGTCGACGACATCGAGGGCATCTCGACGGGGTCGCTGTCGCTCGACATCGCGCTCGGCGGCAAGGGCCTGCCCCGCGGCCGCGTGGTCGAGATCTACGGGGCCGAGGCCAGTGGCAAGACGACCGTCGCGCTGCACGCCGTCGCGCAGGTCCAGAAGAACGGCGGCGTGGCCGCGTTCATCGACGCCGAGCACGCTCTCGATCCGACGTGGGCCAAGCGGATCGGCGTGAACCTCGACGAGTTGCTCGTCTCGCAGCCGGGGTACGGCGAAGAAGGCTTGCGGATCGCCGAGATGCTCATCAAGTCCGGGGCGGTCGACCTCATCGTCGTGGACTCGGTCGCGGCCCTCGTGCCCAAGAACGAGATCCAGGACAGCGAGATCGGCGACACGAAGGTCGGGTTGCAGGCCCGGCTTATGAGTCAGGCGATGCGGATCCTGACGCCGGTCATCAACAAGAGCAAGACGTGCCTGCTGTTCATCAACCAGATCCGGCAGAAGATCGGCGTGATGTACGGCGACCCGAACACGACGACCGGCGGGCTGGCGCTGAAGTTCTACGCGAGCGTGCGGATGGAGGTGAAGCGGGTCACCCACGTCAAGGACGGGGACGAGACGATCGGGGCCGAGACCCGGGTGCGGGTGGTGAAGAACAAGATCGCCCCGCCGTTCCGCAACGCCGAGTTCGAGATCCTGCACGACCGCGGGATCAACTACGAGGGCGACCTGCTGAAGCTCGCCATCGAGGACGAGCTGATCGAGAAGGCGAGCGGCGCGCGGTTCAGCTACAAGGGCCAGCAGATCGGCCACGGCGAGGCGAACGCGGTGCAGTACCTCCGCGACAACCAGGCGGCCCGCGAGGAACTCGCGGCGGCGATCCTGGAGAAGCGGAAGCCGAAGGCCGCCGACGCCGCGGAGCTGGAGGCCGCCGCGAAGGAGGAGGCCGAGGCCGCCGCCGCACTCGCCGAACTCGGCGAAGCGCCCGAGGAGCAGCCCGCGAAGAAGAAGCGCGGCAAGGCCGCCGCCGAGAAGCAGGCCGAATAGAGAATCGATTACAAGCGATGGAACGCGGATGACGCGGATGAAAGACAGGATTGAGTACCGATCAGACGAGACCCGTTCTTGGAACTGAGGCCTCGTCTGATCTTCTTTATCCTGTCTTTCATCCGCGTCATCCGCGTTCCATCGCTTCCGCTGCTCGAACAAGGAAGTTCGCATGTCCGCCAAGCGCTCGCTGTTCCTCGGAGCGGCCACGAACTGGGCCGCGTTCGCGCTCGCCCTCGCCGTCAGCTTCTTCCTCGCCCCGTACCTGATCCGGCACCTCGGCGACGGCCGCTACGGCGTCTGGTGCGTCGTCGAGTCGGTCCTCGCGTACTTCACCCTTTTTGACCTCGGCATCGCGGCGTGCCTCGTGCGGTTCGTGGCGAAGTTCCACGCGACCGGCGAGCGAACCGAGTTGAACAAGCTCGTCTCGGCGTGCCTCGTCATCTTCTCGCTCGCGGCGCTCGGGGTCCTGGTGATCGGCGGCGCGGTCACGCCGTTCGTCGCGCCCGGCCTGGAGCGAAAGCTCGGCGAGGCCGGCGACGTCGCGCCGTTCATGCTGCTGATGCTCGCGAACCTTGCCGCCACCCTCCCGCTCAGCGTGTTCCCCTCGATCCTTGACGGGTTGCAGCGGTACGCGGTGAAGAGCGCCGTGCGGCTCGCGTTCCTGTTGCTGCGGGTCGGCGGGATCGTGTACGTCGTGGAGACGCGGCCGGGGCTGTGGCCGCTCGCGGTCGTGTTCACGGTCACCAACCTCCTCGAACACGCCGCAATGGCCGCGCTCGCGTTCCGCTTCCTCCCCGGCCTGCGGCTCTCGCGCCGGAGCGTGGACCGCGAGACGCTGCACCGCGTGAAGGGGTACAGCGTCGACGCGTTCCTCGCGATGCTCGCCGGGCGGGTCACGGTGCAGACGGGCGCGATCGTGGTCGGCGGGTTCCTGACGGTCGCGGCCGCGGCGCACTATGCGATCGCGGCGCGGCTCGTGGAACTGGCGAAGAACCTGCTCCGCTCTGCGACGACGACGCTCACGCCGGCAATCAGCGAGCGCGAGGCCAAGGGCGACCTCGACGGCGTGCGCTCAGTCCTGTTGAACGCGACGAAGTGGGTGCTGTACCTCGTGCTGCCGATCCACCTCGGGATGCTGTTCTTCGGGCGGCCGTTCCTGACGCGCTGGGTGGGCGGCCCCGAGTACGCGGACTACTGCTTCCCGGCGGTCGCGGTGCTCTCGGCGACGCTGACGATCGGCGTCGCGCAATCGGTGGCCGCTCGCATCCTCTACGGCATGGGCAAACTGCGCCTCTTCTCGCGGCTCGCGCTGGTGGAAGCCGGTGTGAACCTCGTACTGAGCCTGCTATTGGTGGGACCGTTCGGGCTGGTCGGCGTGGCGGTGGCGGTGGCGGTGCCGAACGTGCTGTTCTGCCTGTTCGTGATCGGCTACGCCTGCTTCGTCCTCGAAGTGCGTGCGATGCGCTACCTGCTCACGAGCTGGCTCCGCCCGCTGTGTGCGGCCTGCGTCCCGGCGTGCGTCTGGTGGTTCGTGACCCCCGCCGACCCCACCTGGCTCGGCATCGCCACCGGCATCGCGACAGGGCTCGTGCCGTTCGCGCTCGTGGCGGGAGCAGTTGAGCTGGCCCCACAGGTGGCTTCCGTTATCGCCGCGCTGAGGGTAGGCAAACCCCGCTTGGATGAAGTCAATTTCACCACCGATTGACCTCACAAAAGCGGACATCATTCCCGATAGGGCACACAGCACGTCGTAGGTCAGCGTGTGGACCGAGCCGTTGCAGTCGGTGGTGACGTGTGCTACCAAATGGCAAGCACTATCGATGTCACGATCAGCATTATCCCAGCCATCCTAAGACCCCAAAGATAGACACGACTCCGATAATACGCCTCAAGACTGCGCGATCCCATTCTAAGTGCCACCTGGATCTGGTGGTCCTGAATAGGCTTAGCAAAACCCAAAAAAATCACACCAACTGGCAACGCTAGAAAACTCGGGCTACACATTATCAACCCCACAATAATGACTTCAAGGATCGATTTAATCACGAACTCGAGGCCCACTGTGTCAATTCAATAATTGAATGAAGTGTGGGGCGGGCTTCAATTTAGTATTGACAAGTAGTTTTATCTAAAGTTCATTCGGCGATGAATGATTGATATCCTGATTGCAGCGCGGTGGTCCGACGAGTGCCCCGAGCGGTTGCTTCGGCGCGTCTCGGAGCGCGGCCAACATTCTCGCGTGCCGGGCGGCCTCGTCGGTGTCCTGTCTCCCTTTCGGAAAGCCTGTCCGCATAAATGGCTGAAATGAGTAGGTGAATTCCCTCCTCAATTCACACCAACTTCGCCGCGACGAGTGTGCCCAACTCCTCCGGGGTCACGCCGCGGATCAGGAACGTCTTGTTGCGGTTGGTTGCGCCGGAGATCAGCTCGACCTGTGAGCGCTTCAGGCCGAGCCAGTCGCGGAGCAGGTCGGTGAGGGCCGCGTTGGCGCGGCCGTCCTCGGGCGGGGCGGTCACCGCGACCTTCAGCGCGCCGGCCTGCTCGCCCAGAACCGCGTTCCGCTTCGCGCCGGGCTGTGCGCGAACTGCGAGCGTGGCGCCCTCCGCGTGGGCCGTGATCGTGATGGGCATGGCTCACCCCGCCTTTGCGGTGCCGTCGGGGGGCGGTGGGTCGGTCGGTCGGCCCCCGCGGGGGTGGAACTGGCGGTGGATCGCCTTGAGGCGGTCGCGGTCGACGTGCGTGTAGTGCTGCGTCGTCTGGATCGAGGCGTGGCCGAGCATTTCCTGCACCGTGCGGAGGTCCGCCCCGCCCGCGAGGACGTGCGTCGCGAAGCTGTGCCGCAGCGTGTGCGGGCTCACCTTCGCCGGCAGCCCGGCCCGCTTGCAGTACTTCTTCACGAGCGCCCACAGGAAGATCCGCGTCAGCGGCCGCCCGGTCTTGCTCGTGAACAGGTTCGGGGACGCCTCGTCGGGCGAGGAACCGGGGGACTGACGCCCGCCGGTCGTCGCCCCTTCTCCGAGGTACGCGCGGATCGCCGCGATCGCCGGGCGGCCGAGCGGCACCACGCGCTGCTTCTTGCCCTTCCCGAACGCCCGCAGGAACCCCGCGTCGAGGTACACGTCGGCGATCTTCAGGCCCACCACCTCCGACGCCCGGCACCCGGTCGCGTACATCGTTTCGAGGATCGCCCGGTCGCGGAGGAAGAAGCGGTCGCCGGGTTGCGGGGCGTTTAGCAGCTCCTCGACGGCGTGCGGCGGCAGCACCTGCGGGATGCGCTCCCACAGCTTCGGCGAGCCGAGCAGGTCCACGGCCGCCGCGTCGGCGCGCTCTTCGAGCCGCAGGAAGCGGTAGAACATCTTGAGCGAGACGAGGTGCCGCGCGACGCTCGGCGCGGCGAGCTGCTCGTCGTGCAGGAACGCGAGGTAGCGGCCGAGGTCCTTGAGCGTCGGCGTGGTGTACTCGGTGAACCGCACCAGCCCGCACCACCGCACGAACCGGTCCAGGTCGCGGCCGTAGGCCTGAACGGTGTTGTCCGACATCCCCCGCTCCGATTGCAGGTAGTGCCGGAACGCCGCGATGTCGGAGTTGAGTTCGGCGAATGACATGTCGTGCCGGGTGTTGGGAGTCGGGTGTGGGGCGTTGGGAGGACGGCGTCGGGCGCGCGCCACACCCCGCTACCCACCAACCGCCAGGATGCGCTCGATCACCGGCCGCAGTTGCTGGAACGCCATCGCCCGGTGGCTCATCGCCCGCTTCACCTCGGGCGGGAGTTCGCCGAACGTCTTGCCGAACTCGGGCACGAGGAACAGCGGGTCGTACCCGAACCCGCCCGCCCCGCGGAGGGCGTCCACGATGACGCCGTGGCACCGGCCCTCGACCTGCGCGACCACCTTGCCCGTCGGGTCGGAAAGCACCGCCGTGCTGATGTAGTACGCGGCCCGCGCGTCGCCCGTGAGGTTCGCCATCTCGTGGAGGAGCTTGGCGTTGTTGGCCGCGTCGTCGCCGTGGGTGCCGGCGTAGAGGGCGGAATCGACCCCCGGGTCGCCGCCGAGCGCCGGCACGCACAGGCCGCTGTCCTCGCCGATCACCCACTGGCCGAGGACGGGCGCGAGTTGCGTCGCCTTGAGCGTCGCGTTCCCGACGAACGAGCCGGCCGTCTCCTCGACGGGCGGCGCGTCGGGGTACGGCGTCAGGTCGGTTACCTCGACGGGGAGGTCGGCGAGCAGCTCGACCATTTCCCCGAGCTTCTTCTTGTTGCGGCTGCCGAGCACGAGGCGGAGCATGGCGGGACTCCGAAGGCGGGTCACGGACATTATCCGCCGTTCGGGGCGCGGCGGGAATGCGGATCGGGCGCGGCGCGGCGGGGGCGGCGCGAAACTCTGCCTCGCGTTCCGGCTGCGGAAGCTGTGCGGCGCAACTCGGCTGGAACGCGGGGCGGAATTCGGCGAAACTGTCGGCCGCTCGCCCGGGTACAATACGCCGGGGCCGTGGACCGGCCGGAGCGCCGGCGGCCGAGTAATCTTCCGAAAAAGGACCTTTCCATGACTCGTCTGTCCCGCACGCTCCTGGGTGCCGCCCTGGTGGTCGGTGCGCTCGCGTCCGCCCCGACCGCCCGCGCCGCGGAGCCGGACAAGCTCCTGCCCCCCGAGTCCGACCTGGTCGCCATCGTCAACCTGAAGCAGATCCTCGACTCCGAGATCGTCAAGAAGTACGCCCTCGAGCAGATCAAGCAGACCCTCGACGGCCAGGACGCCAAGAAGCTCCTGACCGACCTCGGCCTGGACCCGCTCAAGGACGTCGACACGATCGTGGCCGCGTCGATGGAGACCAAGTTCGGCAACCAGGCCGAGGCCAAGTACATCCTCATCGTCCACGGCACGTTCGACGCCGAGAAGATGTACAAGACGGCCGAGGCCGCCGCGAAGACCAACGGCGACAAGTTCCAGATGGTGAAGGACGGCGCCACCGTCATGTTCAAGGTCCAGCCGGACAACGGCCAGCCGCCGATGTACGCGACCGTGGTGAATGACAAGACGGTCGTCGCCGCCAGCGAGAAGAAGCTCATCACCGCGGCCCTGGCCGCCGACGCCGCGAGCAAGCCGGCCCCGCTCAAGAAGGAACTCGCCGACCTGATCCAGAGGGCCGACGCCAAGGCCTCGGTCGTCGCCGTCTCCCTCCTCAAGGGCAAGCTCGACGAGGTCAAGCTCCCGGGCGGCGGCAACCTGCCGGTCAAGCTCGACAAGTTCGAGAAGGTGCTCCCGGCGATGGAGGCCGTGACCGTGACCGTGAAGATCGGGGCCGACATCAACCTCGACGTGGTCATCGGCATGAAGGACGAGGACGCGGCCAACGACATGCGTAACGCGCTCGACGACCTGATGAAGCAGGTCAAGCCGCTGGCCCAGTTCGCCGGGGCCGCCGACCCCCGCCTCAAGCCGCTGACCGGCATCCTCGAGAGCGTGAAGACTGGCTCGAAGAACAAGGACGTGACCGTGAGCGGCAAGGTCGCCGGGGCCGACATCGGCAAGATCATCAACCCCGAGAACTGACCGCACCGTGAATTGTGATAAACCGACGGGCCGGGGGCAGTTGTGCCCCCGGCCCGTTCGCGTTCCTACCGGGACCCCGCGCACCTCCCGGGTGTGCGAGTCCCGGTTCATCGGGACCGGACCCGGCTCACGTCCCGCAGAACGTCCGGTAGCCGCACTCGTCGGCCGGCGGCTCCTTGAACCCTTCCAGCCCCGGGCGGTCCTCGTACGGCGTCCGGAGGACCTCGACCAACCGGTGCAGCACCGACAGGTCGTCCCGATCCTCGGCGGCGGACAGCGCTTCCTCCACCCGGTGGTTCCGCGGGACGACAACCGGGTTTGCGCTCCGCATCAGTTCGTACGCCGGGCCCCCGGCCGGCCCGAGCCGCTGCTGCCAGCGGGCGTACCACGCTCGGAACCCCTCGTCCTGGTACCGTTCGCCGGCCGGCGGGCCGCCCGCCGACAGGTCGCGGAACGTGTTGGTGAAGTCGGCCCGCGCCGCGTACATCCAGTCCAGCAAGGCCTGGGCCAGTTCGGCGTCGCCGTCCTCGTGGGTCCGCAGCCCCAGTTTCTGGCGCATCCCGGCGAGCCAGTACCCCTCGAACCGGGACGGGAACTCGTTCAGCACCCCCGTGGCCGCCGCGACCGCCTCCTCCGGCTCGGTGCCGATGAGGGGCAGCAGGGTCTCGGCGAAGCGGGCCAGGTTCCACTGCACGATGTTCGGCTGGTTGCCGTAGGCGTACCGCCCGCCGCTGTCGATCGAGCTGAACACGGTGTCCGGGTCGTAGGCGTTCATGAACGCGCACGGGCCGTAGTCGATCGTCTCCCCGGAGATCGCCGTGTTGTCGGTGTTCAGCACCCCGTGGACGAACCCGACGAGTTGCCACCGGGCCACGAGGGCGGCCTGGCGGTCGCTCGTCGCACGGAGGAGTTCCAGGTACTTGTGCGGGGCGTGGGCCAGGTCCGGGTAGTGCCGCTCGACGGCGTAATCGGCCAGGGCCCGCAGGGCGTCCGGGTCCCGGCGGGCCGCGTACTCGAACGTGCCGACCCGCACGTGGCTGGCGGCCACGCGGGTGAGGACCGCCCCCTTCTTGGTCCCGTCCCGGTACACCGGCTCGCCGGTGGTGACGACCGCCAGGCTGCGCGTGGTGGGAACGCCCAGCGCGGCCATCGCCTCGCTGATCACGTACTCACGGAGCATCGGCCCCAGGGCCGCCCGCCCGTCGCCGCCGCGGGAGAACCGCGTCCGCCCCGAGCCCTTGAACTGGACGTCCACGAGCCGGCCGTCGGGCCGGCGGTGCTCGCCGAGGAGGACGGCGCGGCCGTCGCCGAGCATGGTGAAGTGGCCGTACTGGTGGCCGGCGTACGCCTGGGCGATCGGCCGCGAGCCGGGGGGCAGGTCCTGGCCCGCGAACAGTGCCGCCGCGGCCCCCGGCGGTAGGGCGCTCAGGTCGAGCCCGAGTTCGGCGGCCAGACCGTGGTTCAGGACCACGAGCGCCGGCGCTCGCACCTTCGCTGGTTCGGCCGGGGCGAAGAGCGCGTCCGGGAGGCGCGTGTAGGTGTTGTCGAACCGCCAACCGGCGGTGCCGTGTTCCGCAGTCGTAGCCGTCGAAGTGGCCATCGATCCCCCAGGTGAGGCGCACAAAGGCTTCCAGTTTATAGAGGGTGCGATGACGCGGGGGGATTCACCCGGGCGTAGTTTCGCGAGTCGAGAGCCGGCACGGCCCCTTCGCCGCGGTTCCCACTTCGGCGCGACGTGCCCCGTCGCGCACCGGGGCCGCACACGTGAGCGACCGAAATGGGCGGCTCCCATCGCCGGCCGCGGACCGGTCCCGAGCCTGGCGGGGTGCGTTTGGGTCACGCGTACCCTGCTATTGAGTCCGGCGGGGCACGCTGTTAAGTTGCCGCCCCGGCGAACCGCCCCGGGACCGGCTGGACCGGGTGAGCCGTACCTCCACACCACAACCGCGAGCGACCCGCCGTGCGAAAGTTCCTGACCGGCCTCTGGGCGTGCGTGGTCTCGGGCGTGATCCTCTACCTGGGGGTTGGGATCGCGATGTTCTTCTACCGGGACGTGACCGACCGGTCGCGGGCGGGCGAGCAGGCCCGCGCGCAGGTGGCCAAGGACTACCCGTCCGCCACCGTGACGGACGTCACGGTTACGCTGCGGCGGGAGAGCGGGGACGTGCGAGAGTACGCTGTTGAGGCCACCATCTACCTGAGCGGGGAGGCCCGGGTGGCCGGGTTCGTGTCCTCCGCCTGGCACCCCCACTTCCTCCGCTGGTGGCAGCCGACCCAGCAGCACATGGCGGCCAGGGCCGGGTAGCACCGCCCGCGTCGGCCGAGGTTCTGGCCGAAATGTTGCCGGATTGCCCCACACGCCCCGGGCGTCGCACCGGGACCGTACGCTTCCTCGGCGGTGCCAGAGGTCGGTCCTCGTGGTCACCGTCGAGGTCGTTCACGTCTCGGGTTCCCCGGTCTTCGCCCGCCGCGGGTGCGGCCGTCAGAGAACCCGGCGGCCCTGGAGGAGGCGGACCACCACGACCACCAGGATGATGACCAGCAGTAAGTGGATCAGGTCGCTACCCACCGGAGCAATGAACGCCCCCAGCAGCCACAGGAGGACGAGGACGAGGATGACGGTTTCCAGCGCATAGCGGGGCATGTCTGACTCCACGGTTCGCGACTCGGCCGCGGGGTGCGGCATCCGCTCCCTTTATCGCCCCCGCGTCCCGCCTCCGCCCTGGAACCGCGGAAAAGTTGCGACCCCGTCGGACCGCGGCGGCAGGACGGGCGGCGCATGCCGGACCGTCAGCACGGGTTGACGCCACAGATCCGCCATTCGCATTTCGACGCTGTCGTACCCGACTGACTCGCCCGATGGCCGGTGCGGCACGGGAGTCCGGTGTGGTGCGTCCACCGGGCGAGCACTCCAACGTAGTTTCTTCCGGAAGAATGGAATGGTTCCGGACCTGAAACGTTGGTTCCGGACCTCAATAAATGGTTCCGAACGTGGGGTGGGTGAGTCGCCCGGAACCATTCTCGCACCGCACCACAACGACGCGCGACAGCTCATCCCGGATCTGTTGGATGCGTATTGGTCCGAGCCGGAGCGCCGAGCGAGGGTTCACGTTGCTCCTCGCTCGGCGCTCCGGCTCGGACCCGCACCACGGTTCCGGTTCCATCGGACTTGGTATCACCCACTTCGGTCCGGATTCGGGTGGCACGCCCGGACTTCTCGCTGGACCGACCCGCCGACCATCCACCAGGACGAACTGGAGGATCCACCCGCCGTACGGATGACTTGGCGTCGGCAATTGGCGGAGCGACGGCCCCAGGGAACCCGGGTGAGTGGCGGTACGCTGCGCGAGAAGGGACCGTGGCGGGGTCCAATCTGACCGCGACGACCGCGGCTTCAAGAACCGCCCGGGGCTCCCACTTTGTCACCTCGATTCGCTTCGCCCGAACTTGGGTGGACAGACCCGCGGCCCGGTCGCGATGATGGGGGCCGCCCGAGCTCGCGGGAACCGGACCCGCGCACGAGGGTAAGGAGGCCGACGCGATGCACGAGTCGTTCACGGTGGCCGTGGTGGGGGCCGGGTTCAGCGGCGTCATGACCGCCGCGCACCTGCTCAGGGCGCGGGCCGCGGCCCCCGTCCGCGTGGTGATGGTCAACCGCTCCGGCGTGTTCGCCCGCGGCGTCGCCTACGGCACCAACTCGGCCGCCCACCTCCTCAACGTCCCTGCGGGCCGCATGTCGGCGTACCCCGACGACCCCGGCCACTTCGCCCGGTTCGCGAGCGCCCGCGACCCGGCGGTCACGCCGGCCACGTTCGTCCGCCGGTCGGTCTACGGTGAGTACCTCGAAGACACCCTCACGGCCGCCGTCGCCGGCGGAGCGCCCAACGCGCTGGAGCAGGTCGTCGCGGGGGTCCGGTCCGTCGAACCGGGGCCGGACGGCGTCACGGTCACCACCGAGTTCGGCGAGCGCATCCGGGCCGATCGCGTCGTCCTCGCCGTCGGCAACTACCCGCCGACCCACCCGCCGGGGCTGCCCGGGGCGTTCCTCGCGTCGCCGCGGTACGTCCGCGACCCGTGGAAGCCCGGCGCGCTCGACGCGGTGCCCCGTGGCGCGCCCGTGCTGCTCGTGGGAACCGGGCTGACGATGTACGACGTCGCCCTCGACCTCCACGCCCGCGGCGTCCCCGGCGCACTCGCGGTGTCGCGCCGCGGGCTGCTGCCGCGACCGCACGACCCCGCGGTTCCGCCCGCCGAGCCCGCCCACCGGCCGCCGGGGATCGAGGCGGCCGGCACGGTCGTCGCGCTCGCCCGTGCGGTCCGCCAGCAGGTCCGGGCCGTCTCGATGGCCGGCGGCGACTGGCGGCAGGTACTCGACTCGTTGCGACCGATCACTCCCGCGATCTGGCAGCGGCTCGAAGCGAACGAGCGGGCGAAGTTCCTGCGGCACCTGCGGCCCTACTGGGACGTCCACCGGCACCGCACCGCGCCCGAAATCTGGGACGGCGTCGATCGGCTCCGACAGCAGGGCTGGCTCCGGGTCCGGCCGTGTCGGTTGCTTGGAGCGAAGGACGTTGGCGGCAGCGCCGAAGTGAGTTTCGGCCCGCGGGGGACGGACTCTGTTGAGTGTGTGTCGGTGGGGGCGGTCGTGAACTGCACCGGCCCGGCGACCGACGTACGCGCGGCCGGGGACGCGCTCCTCGAAGACCTGTTCCGCCGGGGACTGGCCCAGCCGGACCCGCTGGGGCTGGGGATCGAGGTGGCTGCGGACGGGAAACCTCTGGGCGCGACCGGGAAGGCGTCGCCGGTGCTGTACTACGTCGGCCCGCTGGTCCGGGCCCGCGACGGCGAGGGGACCGCGGTCCCGGAACTCCGCGTGCAGGCCCAGCACGTGGCGCACGCGCTCCTCGACTCGATCGGCGAGCGCCGCGCGGCGGTGTGAGCGTCAGCGGGCGGCCGCGGGCGGCTCCAGAACGGCGGAACGGAGCGCCCGCCACAGCGAGAGTTCGAGGTCGGTAAACGGCCGGTCCGGGGTGTGCCGCAGCGCCACGTCGTAGGCGACGCGGGCGAGTCGGGCGACGAGTGCCTCGGCCTCGGACGGGGTGAGACGGCTATGGGACGCGGTCGCGTGCGCAACCATCGGAACTCTCCAGGAAGAGGTGGGAGAGAAAAACCGCTCGCACCGCCCGGTTCCTGCTCCTCAACAGAAACCGGGGCAGGGCACCGAAGTGCCGCTACCACGCGCCGGGTGCTCTCTCCTTCACCCGGTTGGCTGCGGTGCGAGCGGAAGACGCTGGCGGCCTCAGATTCGGCGAGGCTCGCTACATAGACGACAATCTTCATCGAGATAGTAATGTAGCCTCGTTACTGTTCGAGGTCAACCGCTCCGTGGCACGATTGGCGAACGGGAATCACTACTTCGTCAGGTTGTGGATGCGGGCCGGGCCGGCAGAATTGGTTCGGCAGCGCCACGATCAGAAATTGCGGGTGTAAACCCACCGGGCGGAACCCCCGGCGTTTGCAGTGCTTGGCATACTCCGTGTGCCGCTCTCGGGTGCAGCGCACGGAGTGTGTCTGGTGCTTTTGTTCGACAGTCCTATTCCTACAGCCGTAGAAGCTAGAATTGCCCCGGCGCCCGGAGTGCGTTGGGGGAAGTGGTCACGCCAGGACGACCGGCGGGGCAGGACGTCGCGGAGTGGACGAAAGGACTCGCCGCAGTGGCGGAGCGGATCGGCCGACACTTCACGCGGAGTGAGCCACGCGAGCGGGCGGAGGGCTGCACCCGCGGGCTCGCCGCGGGCCGGGCAGTGACCGGCCTGGAGCTAGTGGGTCACTTGCCTCGCCCGTGGCCATAACTCTCGCTGCGGCTACTCTGGGTGTAACTCACACCAGGAGTAGCAATGTCCCGTCGCCGGAAGGATCCGCTCCGCACGCTGACCGACGACGAGCGTCAGGAACTGACCCGCCTGAGCCGCTGTCGCACCGCCCCGGCCGTCCGCGTTGCACGCGCCGTCATGCTCTTGGCCGTCGCCGACGGCTCCGACCACCAGCAGGCCGCCCGCGCCGCCGGACGCAAGAGTGGTGACGCCGTGTCCCATCTCGTCACCCGGTTCAACCGCGAGGGGTTGGACGCACTCGACCCGCGTCACGGCGGGGGACGCGAACCGACCTACGACACCGCCGCACGAGATCGCATCCTGCGAGAGGCCGCCCGCACCCCGACGCCCGAAGGTGACGGGACTGCCACGTGGTCGCTGACGATCCTCCGCCGGGTTCTGCGTGCCGCTCCCGACGGGTTGCCCAAGGTCTCGACGTTCACCATCGGGCAGGTGCTCCACGGGGCCGGGTACACGTTCCAGCGCACCCGCACCTGGTGCCCGACCGGGTCCGCCGTCCGCAAACGCAGAGCCGGCGTTGCGACTGTCACCGATCCCGACGCCGGTGCGAAAAAAAGTTGATCGAGGACGCCTACACGCTGGGGGTGTCACTGGGATTGGCGGTGTGGTGTGAGGACGAGGCCGGCCCGTTCCAGTCGGTGCCGCACCCCGGAACGTCCTGGCGACCCGAGGGGCATCCGGCCCGCCAACCGCACGAGTACGTCCGCAACGGCACAGCCAAGATGTTGACCCTGTTCCGCCCTTCCGACGGGCGGGTGCGGGTCGAGGGCGCGACCTCGGTCACCAACGCGGTTCTTCACCCGTGGGTGAAGCGGGAACTGACCACCGTCCTGGCCGAGTTGCCCACACCACCCCCGACGGCCGATGCGTCACGAGCCGCATGGGAGCGGTGGCAGATCGGGTTGACCTTGCCGATCACGCTGCCGGAACAACTGCCGGCTTTGCGGGTGCTGTTGGTGCTGGACAACTTGACCGGTCACAAGACTCCGGCGTTCGTGCTGTGGCTGTTCGCGCACGGGGTGATGCCCCTGTACACGCCGGTGGGCGGGTCGTGGCTGAACATGGCCGAGAGCATCCAACGGGTGCTGAAGCGGCGCGCTCTGGACGGAGAGTATCCGGCCAACCCCGGTGAAATCATCGCCCGGTTCGAGTCCGTTGCGGAGCACTGGAACGCGGCCCCGACACCGTTCGTATGGGGCGGCAAGCGGGCCGCCCGGAGGAAGCGAGAACGAGAGCGACGCCACGCGGTGGGGGGGTCGGGAGCCTGCACCCGGCAGCCGATCCGACGGCGTTATGGCCACGGGCGAGGCAAGTGACCCACTAGCTGTACCTGCCCAAGGAATGGGCACAGGACAAGGACCGGCGGAAGGCGGCCGTGCGACGGGATCGCCCGCCGCGAACTGCTCCGCGCCGGCGGCATCGGCGTCGCCGGCCTCACCCTCCCGGCCCTGTTCAGGGCGGAGGCCGCCAACACCGCCGCCCCGGCAGTGACCACGAAGCACGGCACCGCCCGGTCGGTCATCGACTTCTGCACCACTCGGACACGGTCCACCCGTCGGCCCTGTACTGGACGCTGTGCGGGGCGAAGGTCCCGCGGGCGGTGGCGCGGGACTCGGCGACGATGAGCCGGGAGGACCGCCCGCAATTCGGGTCGGTGGCGACGAAGCTGCTCCCGGGCAGCAAGGACCTGCCCGGGTTCGTCATGATGCCCGCGGCGACGGGGCCAAACGGCCCCGAGTGGCCCGGCCAGTTCGCCGGGTTCCTGGGCGCCGCCCACGACCCGTACCGGGTGAACAGCTACGCGGGCGAGCCGAACTTTAATCCCGGCGCGGTCGCGTCCGACCCGACCCTCCCCGGGCCGGATCGAGGCCCGCCGCGCCCTGCTCGCCCAGGTGAGCGAGGGCGCCCGGCACCTGGAGCAGCAGGCCGCGACGAAGGGGCTCGACCCGCACCTCGCCAAGGCGTTCGACATGGTCAGCTCGTCGGCGGCGCAGAAGGCGTTCGACCTCGACGCCGTGCCGCGGGCGGTCCGCGAGAAGTACGGGGCGCACACGTTCGGCCAGCAGTGCCTGCTTGCCCGGCGGCTGGTTGAGGCCGGGGTGCGGCTCGCGCAGATCACCTGGCCCCGGTCGGAACATCGGCGGCCGCGGTGGGCCTGGTACGACACCCACCAGAACGAGTTTCCGGCTGATCGAGACCGACCTGTACCTGGCGACCGACCGGGCGACGAGCCCCGCCGGCCGCCGGCGGCCCCGCGCATCGCCGCCGGCCCCTGGGTGAGCTCCCTCATCGCCAGGGGGCACGAACAATTCTTCGGCCCGGACGGCCTCTTCGAAGGCATCCGGGCCAAGTCGGCCGGCAAGTGAGTTGGGGCAACCGCGTCCGGAGCGCTACCCGTGAAACGGCTCACCGCAGCGGCCGGGTTCGTGGCGCTGGTCCTGTCCGCCGGACCGGGCCTCGCCACGCGCCGGCAGGTGGACCCAGACTACCGGACGTTCGCACCGCACACCCGAGGTGCTCCCCAGCGCGGCGCGGGCGGGAGTGTTTCTCCGGCCCGCCCCCCGCCGCCCCCACCCGACGGAACGACCCGGGGCGGAGCCGTGGACGTGCAAAAGGACCTCTACCCATTCCTCCGCAAACACTGCCTCTCGTGCCACAACAACGTGACGAGGTCGGCAAAGACTTCGCTGACCAACTACCAGGACCCGGCCGCAGTCCGGAAGTACCGTGCCACTTGGCTCGACGCATTACGCTCACTGCCGACGGCTCGATGCCCCCCGCCAACAGCCCACGTCCGCCCGGGAAAGTCGTTGAGCGATTCACTCTGACGGCCCGCCGGGTTCTCAAAGAGAAGTGACGCCTGCGGTTCCGGGCAGGGACGGTGCTCGCGTCGATGGAGTGTTTACTTCACGCACCGGGTTGTGGTGTCAGGAGGAGTTGGGCGATCGCACCGGTGGACGGTACCGCGAGCCTGTCGGACCCAGTCATGCGGGGCCATTCGTCTGTGGAGCGGGCGGCGGTCTGCGGCCCGACCTGGGCCGGGCGTGGGACGTGGCGGCCGGCATGTGCCGGCCGTGGTGGGACTGTACCCGGCCCGGGCGGGCGAGCACAGTCACGACCGGCCCCAGGTCGGGCCGCAGGCCGCCAACGCGATCAACCCGTCCGACGGCCTCGCCACCACGCACGACGGACCCGAGCCGGGGCGGACCGAGACCGGCGCGCCGGCACAATCGGCACGACCGGTCCGTGCCCCGCAATTCCCCACGACCCGGCCGGCCGGCCCATCGACGTTGCACCCGTCGCGTGGCATGATACCTGTACGAACCGCCCAACCGCTACGGACGGCGGCCCCAGGCACGACACCATCGAAGAGGCCGTCCCATGCCGCTCCCCGTCCGGCCCGTGCTCCGCGAGATTCTCGCCAACGACATCGAGCAGTCGACCCAGGACGTCATCCGCAGGGCCCGGGCCCGGGGCGTGACCGCGTCCGACTCGTCCCTCCGTGAGGCCGTGTACGAGGTCAAGGCCGAGCTGCGGAAGGCCAAGCCGAAGCCGGCACCGGCCGCGGCCCACGCGACGAAGGCGAAGACGGAGCCCGCGGCCGACCAGGGCACGGCTGCCGCCGACCCGTCACCGGTCCTGGCGAACGTCGCGCTGGTGAACACGGTCGTGACCGTGGCCGGGGGCGTCGAGCAGGCCCGGAAGGTCGCCGAGGCCGTTCGGGCGTGCGGGGGCGTGGACCCGTTCCTGCTCCACCTCGACCTGGTCGCCCAGGTCCGCGGCACGACCTCGTGATGACCCAGAGCGGGAACGGGCGGGGCCGTCTGGTCTGGCCGGGCACGGCTCGGCCCGGACCCAGGAGCGCGAGAACCCGCGGCCTCACCACCGCGGTGTCCATTTCCTCCGCGGGCCCAACCCGCACGTCAGTGCCCGTCAGCGGGGTGACCGCGTTGGTGGCCAGGGACACGCACCGATCGTCCTCCTCGCATTCCCCCAGAGCCGCTCGTATCGCCGCCTATCGTTTCCTCTTCGTTGAGGATGCCATCGTGTCCGACGCGTCTCTCCGCTCCCGTGCTGGCGCCGCGCCCCGGCGGTGGGTTGAACACCTCGAACGCTTCGCGGCCGACAATCGCACGGTGGTCGTGTGCAGCGCCGCCGGATGGGTGTCCGAACCCAACTTTTACTTGTGGCGGTGACGCCTCATACCGAATCTCATGTATTCGTTTCGATCTGGTGGGGCAGGCATTCTTGCCTGCCTCCAGTCGCGTCCGGAGGCAGGCAAGAATGCCTGCCCCACCAAGGGCAACTGATCCACGCGATTCGGTATCACTCAACCCGTTGCGACGACGGCGATCACTCACCCCAGCCACCGGAGTCGTCGATCGGTGTCACGTCCACTGGGACGCCGTTGAACGCGGCATTCCCGCTCAAGGCGTCGACGGCGAGGGGGTCGGTGATGTCATTCGCACTCGCACCGAGATGACGTGACGCCGGGCGCAGCCGCACACCGTCCCGGGCGTGGCCCCACCCGTGGGGCAGGCTGACCACACCTGGCATGACCTCGTCGGACAGCGCGGCCTCGACCACGATACTCCCCACGCGGGACGTCAGCCGCACCCACCCCCCGTCCACGGCTCCGGCGTCAGCGGCGTCCTCCGGGTGCATGAGCAGCGTGCAGCGGGGCTTCCCGCGTACCAGTCGCTCGCTGTTGTGCATCCACGAGTTGTTACTGCGGAGGTCGCGCCGGCCGATCAGCACGAGTTCCGGTCCGGTTGCCCGCGGCGCGGTCGCGGAGAACCGGGACTTGAGGCGGGTCACATCGGCACGCATCGGTTCGGGGATCAATTCGATCCGCTGGGATTCGTTTTCGCAGTAAGCCGGGTAGCCGCGGCGTCATCGGCCCGAAGTCGATGCCGTGGAGCGAGCGCTTCAGTTCGTTCAGCGTCAGTCCCTCGTTCCACCACCGCCACCCTGCACCGTACGGGCCGAACCGCAGCCCCAGGTCCAGCACCCCCTCCGGACCCAGCTTTCGCAGGGCGGCCCGTCGTGCCTACGCGAGGAAGCCGCTGACCGGGCCGTTCGAGAGCAGCCGGGTCTACACCTCCAAGCTGATCTCCCAGTCGTGCCGCGTATCGGGGCCGGGCGCGAACAGTGCCGGCGAGAACCGGGCCGTGTTGCGAACCGCCAGCTGGCGGTAGGCGAGGTCGTAGTTCTCGTGTTCCAGTTCGGTGGTCGGCGGCAGAATGATGTGTGCGTGCCGCGTCGTCTCGTTCAGATAGATATCGACGGAAACCATGAACTCCAACCCGGCGAGCCCGTCGTCCAGTTGCCACCCGTCCGGACCGGACAGAACCGGGTTGCCCGCCGATGTGAGCATCGCTCGAATCTGTCCATCGCCGGGCGTGAGCGTCTCTTCGCCCATGACCGCGGCCGGCAGTTCGCCGTCGAACTCCGGGAGTTTGCGGACGCGGCTGTGCCACCGACCGAAGCCGCCGTAGCGCGACAGTCCCGCCCCGGTCGGGCCGCCAGTTGCCCGAGGACCCGGTGGCGTTCGCCCGCGGGCTCCTCTCCGGCGCGTTCCGCCCCGAGGACCTGGACCCGCGCCACCCGCACCACACCGGGTGGCTCGCCCAGGTGTGCACGATCCTCGCCACCCTCCCACACGAGTACCAGGCGTGGGAGGAGGGCGCGGGGATCGACGCCGAGGCCAGGAGTCAGGACGCCGCGGGGTTCGCGGCGCTCGACTCGGTCACGCGGCGAGGCTGAGTTCGGTATCGAAGGGGCGCCTTGGCGGTGCAACGCGAGGGTCGCCCGGCCGGTGAGGTGCTGAGTCGGCCGGTGGGCGGGACCGCTCCGGTGAAGGCGGCCACGTTCACCGCGAACGGCCGGGAGGTTCTCACCACAGGGGCCGAACCCGCCGCCCGCCGGTGGGACGCGCGGACCGGAGAGCTCCTCGGCGAGGTCCGGCTGCCCATGGGCATGGCCGACCGCATGGCCCTGGTGCGGTTTCAGTCGCCGGAGTTGCTGGTGGCGGATTCGGCGTTCGGCGGGGCCGAGTTCAACCTGCGGACCCGCAAGGCGCGGCTCTTGGAGCGGAGTCCCTTCGGGGAGGTCGCCTGGGAGGCGTTCCGCTCCGGGGACGGGTGGGCGGTCGAATTCTGGGCCGCCGACGCCGAGGCGCGCCGCCTGAGTCAGGGGCGTATCGAACTCCGATTGGGGCGGGTCGGGGAAGCCGGGCGGCGGACGCTTGTGGCGTTCGAGGCCGATCGAGCGGCGGCGAGTTTCGACCGCGGGCGGGTGCTGCTGGCGTACGACGACCGCGAGGGGGCCCGGCGGACCCTGATGTGCTTCCGCGTCACAGACACGCGCTCGCGGCGGGCGTGGGTCCGCCACCTGCCTGTGGGGCCGGAGTTCACCGACACGTACGAGGACCGGCGCCGGGCGGACTCGTCAAAGGTGGGTTCGGTGCTGCCGGAGTTCGCGGTCCTCTGGGCCCCGGACGGGGCGACGGTGCTGGTCGTGCCTGGCCGCGAGCAGGTGCCGTTCCTGATCGACCCGGGGACACGCTGGGGGTGTGGAAGACGGCCGTTCGCCGGCCGCACGCGGTTCACCCGTCCCGGCCGGTCCTCGCGACCGCCACGCCCCGCGGCGACGGCTCGTCCTGGCGGACTGGCGGACCGGCGTGCGGCACTCGGTGCTCATGGAGCAGTGCTACCCGCACGCCCTGGCGTGGTCACCCGACGGCACCCGACTGGCCGCGTCCGGCCCGGACGGAACCGCGTGGGTGTTCGGCCTCGACGCGCTGGGATCGACCCCCTGAGCGTCGCTCCTGAACCGAGTTACCGCGACCCCGCAGGGCGGGATGGTCCGCCGTGCTCGTCGGCCCGCGTGCCGGGTGCGACCGACGGCGCCGAACCATCCGGCAAGTGGAGGGGTAGGGTACCCGTGTGCCAAAAGAACCCGCCCTGGGCGTTCACCGGCGTGTCCGTCTCACCTCGACTGGTGCCGATTCTCAGCGGCCGTCCGTGGGTTAGCATGAGGGCTGCTGACGACCCCATGGCTCTCGCCCACGGACGGCCGCCATGATTCTACCACCCGAGGCCCACCCGCTGGTTCAGGTTCTGGCGCTGCACTTCACCAGCCCCACCTACCAACGTGCCTCCGCACTTCTGGCCGGGGCCATCCTCACGACCGGGCGGCGCACCATCGCCAACCTGTTGCGCACCCTCCGGCAGCTGGCACCGGGCCACCCGACCGCCTACCGGCGCGTCCTGTCCCGCGCCCCCTGGTCCGGGCTCCGGCTGGGCTGCGCCTCGGTGCGGTTCCTGCTCGACCACGTGGTTCCTGCCGGCCCCGTCGCGCTGGTCGGCGACGACACCGTGGACGGGCACCCCGGTCCGAAGGTGTACGGCAAAGCCCGGCACCGGGACGCCGTCCGGTCCAGCCACGCCTACACGGCCTGGCGGTACGGGCACAAGTGGGTGGTCCTCGCCGTCCTGGTCCAGTTCCCGTTCGCCACGAGGCGGTGGGCGCTGCCGGTACTGATTGACCTGTGCCGCACGCCCGAACGCGGCCGGGCCGAGAAACGTCCGCACAAGACCCCGGCCCAACTCATGTGCCGGTTGCTGCGCCTGTTGCTGGTCCGGTTCCCCGGGCGGACCTTCGTTTTTACTGGTGACTCGGGCTACGGGACCCGCGAGGTGGCCCGGTTCTGCCACCGCCACCGGGACCGGCTGACGCTGGTCAGCAAGCTGCACCCCGACGCCAACCTGTTCGAGCCGCCCCCGCCGTACGCCGGCAGCGGCCGCCCGCGGGTCACGGGCGCTCGGGTTCCCAAGCCGCGACAGGCGGCCGCGACGGCCCCGCGCGCCCGGTTGACGGTCGCGTGGTACGGGGGCGGAACCCGGCGGGTCGAGGCGTCCACCGGGACCGGGCACTGGTACAAGGGCGGGTGCGGGCTGGCCCCGGTCCGGTGGGTGTTCGTCCGGGACACGACCGGCACGCACCGGGACGAGTACCTGTTCACCACCGACGTGGCGCTCTCGCCCGGTGCGGTGGTCGCCGCCTACTGCGGCCGGTGGAACATCGAGACCACGTTCCAGGAGGCCCGCTCGGCGCTCGGGTTGGAGACCACACGCGGGTGGTGCAAGAAGACCGTCCTGCGCGCCGGCCAGTGCCTGCTCGGGTTGTACACCGTGGTCGCGACCCTGTTCCACGCCCTGCCGGCGGCGAAGCGGACCGGTGCGGTCGCGTGGCCCGGGAAGACGACCGTCACCTTCTCGGACGCCTTGTGCGCCGTCCGCCGGTGGTTGTGGGACGAGGCCGTTTTGCCACAGGCCGGGGACGGCACGGCCCTGAAGGAACTCCCCCCAACCGATCCGCGAACTGCTGCTCACCACGCTCGCCCCGGCGACCTGAACGCCCAGAATCGACACCAATCGAGCTCACAGTGTGTCTTGAAACCTACCCGGCTGGGTGCGCCACCTGACCATCCGGTGGATCATGGCGGCGTAGATCATGGCCTCGCTGGTCTCGGTCATGAACTCGTGGTCCCTCCCCAACCGCCGGTATCGCACCACCCAGGCGAAGGTCCGCTCGACCACCCACCGGCGGGGGTGGATCTTGAACCCCGCGGGGGCGTTGTGGGTGGTCGTCACCCGCCACCCGCACCACCGCCGGACCCAGTCGATGAACCGCTTGGTGAACCCGGCGCCGGCGACCACCTCACGCACCCGCGGCTCCCGCCCGCGGACCGCGTCGAGCAGCCAGCACCCGGCGTCCCGATCCTGGGCGTCGGCCGTCGTCACCAGAAGGGCCCAGATCAGCCCGAGCGAATCGACGGCCACGAACCGCTTCCGGCCGAGCGTCTTTTTTCCCCCGTCGTACCCCCTCGGGCCGCCGCGGTGCGTCCTCTCGACCGTCTGGCTGTCCACCCGCAGGGTTTCCGGGGTCGGCGGGGCACCCGCGTCCAGCCGGCAGTCCTCCCGGAGCCGGGCGTGGGCCGCCTCCCACACCCCGGCGAGCAGCCACGCCCGGAAGTACCCGTACACGGTCTGCCACAGCGGGAAGTCGTGCGGCAGGAGCCGCCACGCCGACTCGCCCCGCAGGTGATGGAAGATGGCGTTGGCCACCTCCCGCAACTCGGCCGCCGGCCGCCCTTGCGAGTGCCGGACTTCGGCTTCGGGAGCAGCGGCTCCAACCGCTCCCACTGGTCGTCGGTCACGTCGGTCGGATATGGCTTCCGTGTCATGCCCGATATCGGTAAGGAACCGTCCGTTTGCTACTTCGCGTTCTGACGCGAGAGCCGTACCCTACCTGGATCACCAGGAGGTTCCGGGATGGAACGCCCCGTCCACCAGTGCCCGTGTGAGGCGTGCCGGGCCGGCACCGGCCCCCAGGCCGAGTACCACCGCCGCCTCAACCTGACCCTCAGCCGGCTCGACGAGCAGCAACGGCGTTGGGTCGCCGCCCTGGAGGCCCAGCGGCTCGGGTACGGTGGGTACAACGAGGTCGCGGCCATCACCGGCCTCCGCCCCGAGACCATCCGCCGGGGACGGGACGAGTTGGCCGACGACCTCAAGGACCGCCCGGCCGACCGCGTCTGCCTGGCGGGGGCGGGCGGCCCCTGTCAAAAAAGACCCGGCCCTCGTCCCGGACCTGATCAAGTTGGTCGAACCGGAGACGGCCGGATGCCCGGCCACCGGCGAGCGGTGGGTTCGGACCAGCCTCCGCGGGTTGTCCGCGGCGTTGGGGCACCGGGCCTGTCCGACCACCATCGGGCGGTTGCCCCGGGCCAACGGGTACGGCCTGCGGGGGCACCGCAAGCGACTCGCCCGGAAGACGCACGCCGACCGGGACATCCAGTTCCGGTACATCGCCCGGCAGCGGCGGTCGTTCGTGGGGCTCCGCAACCCCCGGATCAGCATCGACGCCCAGAAGCGGGAGCGGGTCGGGGTGTTCAAGAACCCGGGCCGGCGGTGGTGCCGCAGGCCCACCGCCGTGAGCACACACGACTTCCCGACCGACGCCGTCGCCCAGGCCGTCCCGTACGGTGTGTTCGGCCCGGAGTTGAACCGCGGGCACGTGTGCGTCGGGACATCCGGGAACACGCCGACCTGGCCGTGGACGCGGTCCGCGACTGGTGGCGGCAGAAGGGGAAGCGGCTGTACCCGGACGCGACGGCCCTGCTGATCGAGGCCGACGGGGGCGGGAGCAACGGGCCGACGTCCCGGCGGTTCAAGTTCCGGCTCCAGGAGTTCGCGGACGAGACGGGTCTGACCGTGACGGTGTGCCACTCCCCGCCGGGGGCGTCGAAGTGGAACCCGATCGAGCACCGGTTGTTCAGCCAGGTCAGTGCCACCTGGGCGGGGATCGTCTTGGCCACCCTGGCGGTGCTGGTCGGGCTGATCCGGCGGACGACGACCGCGACCGGCTTGAAGGTGACCGCCCGGGTGATGCCCGGAGCGTACCCGACCGGGCGGAAGGTGACCCCGGCCGAGTTCAAGGCGATCAACCTGACACGCCCCGAGACCTGCCCCCAGTGGAACTACACCATCCACCCCAGGACTGCGGGCAAGAACACGAAGTAACCAGTAGACGGTTCCTAACCCCAGGCGGGGCACGGACGGATGCCGCGGGATGCTCGCAACTGGTGGCGCTGTCAACCGGGCCAGTCTCTCCCGCATCTCATCGACGAGGATCCGCGTCGTCCCAAAGTGGCACGCGGCGTGCACCTGTACCCGTCGGCGAACTGCCTCGGACGGGACACCGTCACTTCTGCCGGCACGCGCTGCCGGTGAGCCCTCAGCCATTCCTGGGTTCACGCAACATGACTTTCCACCCTGCGACCCGCGCCCGTCGGCCCCGGCCCGGCACCCCGACCGTAACACGCCTCGCCGTCGAACCGTTGGGGGACCGCCTGGTGCCCGCGGCGATCTTCGCCGTCGGCAGCGCCGACGGCTTCGCCGCCCTCGTGAACGCGGACTCCGGCGCCCCGCTCGCCGACGGCCTCCGCCTCCTGGACAGCGCACGCGAGCCGTACACGGGACTCGTGCAGGTGGCCCTGGGCGACCTCAACAGGGACGGCTGGGACGACCTGTTCGTGTCCGCCGCGAGGCCCGTGGGCGTCGCCGGGCTCGACGCGTCGAAGGCGGGCAAGGTGTTCGTCTACGACGGCAAGCTGCTCCAGGCGGGGTTTTTACCGCCGAACCCATTCCACACGTTCACCCCGTTCGCGACCACCAACGGCCCGAACGGGACCGCGGGGGCGTACACCAACGGCTTGAACATCGCCGTCGCCGACGTGAACGGCGACGGCACGGTGGACCTCATCGCCGGCACCCGGGGCGGCTCCGCGGCCGGTGGCAATTCGGAGTACGGGCGGCTCGCGGTCGTCAGCGCCGGGGCCGCCGCCGACGGGAGCGGCGACGCCCTCATCGGGGGCACCATGACGCCGTTCGGGACCGGGTACCAGAAGGGCGTGGTCGTGGCCGGCGGCGACTTCAACGGCGACGGCAAGTACGAGGTCGCCGTCACGCGGGGCGGACCCGTTGCCGCGACGAACCCCAACAAGTCCGTCAAACTCAAGGTGCTCGCGTTCTCCGGCGGCGGGCTCACCGAACTGAACCTCACGGGCACCGGCGAGGTGCTGGCGCCCTTCGCGAAGGTGACCAACGCCCGCGGGCGGGGGATCGAGCGCGACGCCCGCCTGACGGCGCTCGACTCCAACGGCGACGGCAAGGACGAGCTGGTCTTCACGGCCCTCGACCGGATCACCGACCCCGCCACCCCGCGCATCCGCGCGGGCGTGTTCGCGGTCGACGTCGGGACCGGGCTCGCGACGCTCGTGAGCACCGGCGTCGACTCGCCGGACCCGAACACGTTCCTCATCGGCGACAACGTCGCCGACCACGCCATCACGCGGGTGGACACCAACGAGGATGGCCTGAGCGACCTCGCGGTACTCACCGAGAGCGGGCCGTTCTTCGGCGTCAAGTTCCTCGATCCGATCACCGGCGACGTACGGCCCGGGGGCCTCGGTTTCGCCCTGGTGAGCGGCGGGCTGGCGATCGACGGGACCTGACCCCGGTTTCGCCGCTCCCGCAGACGCCCCACGTCCCTGTGCCGCATGCGAAGACGGCGAAGTGAGGGCTGGGCAGTGGTGCCGTATGTCGGGCCGAGTCGTCGGGCCCCGACGGAGCCACGGGGGGACCCCACCGGCGGCCGCGGGGCTGTAGAATCACCTCACCGCCGGGGCGTGGAGACCCGACCCGACTATACTCTACGCGGCCAGGAATGAGGCGTTGTCGAACGTCTGGAACTTGAGTGTCATCAAAGAGGCAAGAGCGTCACGATGGTCCGTGTGGATGCGATTGAGACAGTCATCAATGGCTCCCAAGAAAGTCGCGAAGTCAGGGTAGTGCTTTCCCCGCAGCGCCTTCTTCTTCGTGATCTTCCACAGCCTCTCGGTCAGGTTCAGGTTCGGCGAGTACGACGGCAGGAACAACAACTCGATCCCCAACCGCTTCGCTTCCGTCTCCACCGCCTCGCACCGCTGGTACCGTGCGTTGTCCAGGACCACGGTGATCGCCCCCTTGGTCCGCAGCGCGATCTGCCCGAGGAGTTCGATCATCGTGTCGGATGACACCCGCGTGTCGTTGGTCACGCGGATCAACTCCCGGGTGACGCCGTTCCACGCCCCGAGGACGTTGTACCGCCGCCGCCCCGACGAACCGCGCACGAACATCCGCACCAGGCACCACACGCAACACAGGAACGACCCCTGGACGAAGTGGGCGGCGTCCACGAAGAACACGCTTCGCCGTTTTGCCCTGGCTTGAGCCAACACCGGTTCCAACTTCTCCCTCAGGAACGCGGCCTGGGTGCGGTTGTGTTCCTCGACCGTCTGCTTCGGAGGCAATGGGATGGCACCCATGCACCGCCACCTCAGCCCAAGACTTTTTTGAGGAACGCGCGGACTTGCGTTTCCTTCCGGCACACGCCCGTGAGTGCCTCGATCCGCTGGATCGCCTCGGCCACGGTGTGCGGCGGGCGTTTGCGGAACTCGGGTTCCAGAGCCGTGCGATGCTTCTCCAGGACGCTGATGGGCTTGACCCAAAGGAACTCCCGCAAGCCAGGAAGACCGCTCTTGCGGAAGAGGGCCACGTATCGCTCGACGGTGGCCTTGGAGACGCCCGCCAACTGCCCGGCGCGGGCTTGGGTTTGACCCTGGCTGAGCAGCCAGAGAACCTCCATGCGTTGTTGGACACGAGGGTCGGGATGCCGGTAGCGCTCGGTTGCGAGCGTGGAGCGGTCGTCATCGCGGAACGTGAGAGGTACGCGAGTGGCCATCCGTGGCTCCAGACAAGGTTGAGGCGGGAGGCTCGAATTCGACCACAAACCCGAACTCGCGACAACCCCTCATTTCAAGCCGGGCGGAGTATAACGAAATGCAAGCACCCCACTGGGGATCCAGCGGGGTGTCGCGTTTTCGGATGCCTTCCCGTCGAGGGTGCGGGCGCGGTCCAGGGTGAGCCCGCCGAGGTTTACGGACCCCGAAACGCGACTACGTGTTTCTGGCACCTGATGACCGCCGAACTGCTTTTCGCCGTGCGTTCACTATTGTGCACGCCCGTGAGTATTGCGGGAAGTCACGACCCCGCCCCGGACCCCGGGGCAACGGCCGCGAGGTCCATCGCCCCGTTGGCCCAAATCGAATCGTTCGGGACTACCGCCTCGGTCTGACGGGTCGCGTCAAGCTTCGCCTCAACGCGGGCGAGTTGGGCCTGGATGCCTTCGAGGATGCCGGTGGTCATTTGAGGTACGTAGGGTGGAAGGTAAACTCCACAACTCAGTCACTAACACATGCCGATTCACAACCGATTTGTGCCAATAATACAAAACGTTTATACGATCCAGGAAAACGGCGGGCGTGAGGGGTGCTAAGACATTTGTGATACTCCGGTTCCGACCATATCATCCACAGGGGGTTCGCCGGTGCTCGGGGTGCTGTCGATGGCGTTCAAAGAAGTGCCTCACCAACTGCGGGAGCAGTCCGGATTCACCCAACAGCAGCTCACCGAAAAGCGGGCATGCCATTGAGCAGCCTGCGCAGTCACGAGCAGGGACAGCGTGCCCCAGTTGGGCCGCTGTCGTGAAGCTAGCCCGAGCGTTCGGCGTGACTGCCGACGCCTTCTCCGAGTGCGACGAGGTGGCCGACGACGAGCCGGAAGAGAAGCCCGCCGAGAAGCAGGCGAAGAAGTGATGCGCTCCCGGTCCGCACAGGCCAACTGGCACCGAACACGTTGGACCACGCCGAACGGGAAGTGCGGCGCGTGCGGCGGCGACCGCGACAGGGCCGCCTCGCCGCGTTCCATCCTGGGGCGGCAACCTTTTTCCGCCCGGACGCCTTCCCACCGGAGTGGCGAACAAGAACGGTGACCGCACGAGCCCGCGAATGTACGGCCCGTGGGACTCCGCTTCGATGCCGAACCGGCGGTACCAACCGCTCAGAGCCCGCCGCTCCACGCTGGCGGGGGCACGGGGCGCGTGTAGGCTACTTTCTTCCCCCACGTTCCCCGGACCCCCGCATGCTCGTTCGCGAACTCACCGGCGGCGACCCGCCACTCACGTGCAAAGTGATCTTCGTCGACGAGCCGCTGCGGTTCGGCCACCGCGTGACCGACGGCGGGCGACTCGTCGAGCACGTGCTGACCCGGAGAGAGGACTTCGAGCGGGCGGTCGCGGAGCAAGCGGCCGCGGGGTTCGCGGAGACCGAGCGGTCGCTCACCCGGCGGGTGCTCGCGACCGCGGACCAGTTCTGGATCGGGACCCTGGACGGCAACGCCGTGTGCGTCCACTCCGGCGGAATCCGACCGGACTGGAACGAGGCGATGGGGCAGAAGCGGAGCAGGTTGTACCGGGACCGCCGCCGCGCCGTTGCGGCGTACCACCGCGCCGTCGCGGGCAAGCTCGCAGAGGGGTACGTCGAGCAGTACGCCCGGGAGGTGGCGATCCCCGACGGCGCGGGTGAGCCGGGAACGAAGGGGGCACGGTGAGTCGCCGCGGCACCCGCGGGCGGACACCACGGAAGTGAGGGGGGCGCGATGCGTGTGCCGCTGAGGTCGTACCGGTGCGGGGTGTGCCGGTGGCAGGGGCGGTTGGAGCCCGAGGACGCGGGGGACGCGGCCCCGTGCCCGCGGTGCGGGGTGTACCTGTACCCGCTCACCTGGGCGCAGACGTGGGGGCTCGCGCTGCTCCTGGTCGGCCTCAGCCTCGGCGGCGTCTTCGCCGCGGTCCGCCTCGTGCGGTGAAGCGGTTTCCGTTGCCAGGCGCCCCGGGTCGGGTCGGATCGCTCGTCCGGGGCCGCTCCCGTGTCCGTCACGGGGTCGCCGGTGACCGACGCTCCAGCGCTCTGGGCCGCGTGCCTCGCCGACCCGCCCCCTCTCGTCCTTACGGACCTGCTCCGCGAGTTCGATGATCCGGACCGGCAGTCCAGGGGGCGGTTCCTCGGGGCCGGCGTGCCCCCACCTTCTGTCCGCCGGCGACGCCCCGCTCGGGCGGCGCAAGCGGCGATGGGGCCTCCCGAAGTTCGGGGGCACTGCAACGAACCAAGTGGCACGCGCGGGCCCCGTTGTCCGCCCCCGGGCACCGCGCTCGGGGCTGTTTTCGTGCCCCGGGGCGGCCCCGAACCGCACCCGGACGCTCGCGTGCGCCCGTCCGGGTAACCGGGAGAATCCCGGCGTTGCGCAACTCCAACGGGGAAAGTGCCGCGAAGCGTGAGGGGTCCTGCATAAGATGCACACTCCCCCCCCTACCCGGTTCGATCTAGCCCGGGACCTGCGAAGTCTGCTTAAGTACGGCGCGGACGGGTGCGTGCCCTTCGGGCTCGTCGCTCGTGATGGAACTGCTGTCCTCGAAGTCGCACCACGAAAGACCTTCATGCGTCACTCGGTTAAGCGCTGGATTCAGTCCGTTCAGGCCTCATTCCGAAGTCGGTCTGCACAACCCGTTCGCGGGCCCCGGGGCACAACGGGATCGCCGCCGCTGCGACTCGAAGCGCTGGAAGACCGCGCGTTGTTCGCCGTCGCGGCCGTCGTTAATGGTTCAGAGTTGGTCATCTCCACCGACGCCCACGACAGTGTCACGATCTCCGCCGCGGCCGGCGTGTTGACCGTTTCTAGTTCGACGGGCCTCGTCAACGGCAATGCGGCCGTCGGCGGCGTTTCCACCGCAACGGTCAACCTCGACGATTTCACCTCGATCAACGTTCTCAGCGAGAACGACTTTGCGCTCCGGTTCGAGAACGCCGAGGTCGCCGGCAGCGCGGCGTTCGCGAACGAGTTCCTCAACGTTCTTGCCAATCACGTTGACTTCACGTCGGGGCCGCTGAGCGTGAACGGACTGGCCGTCGCCACTGCGGTCCGTGGTGCCACGGTCACGATCGACCAGACGATCACCTCGACGGGAGACGTGAACATCTCGCCGCTCGGTGCCTCCGTCGAAGTGCTCGCACCGATCAACGCGGCCGGGAGGAACGTCACACTGTTTGCGGGCACGGCGGTCCCCGCCGATTTCACGGTGGCACAAGACCCCGCGGGGGTGATCACGGCTGCCTCCCTGTCCGCCCAGGGTGCGGGAGGCGTCGATCTCTCGCAGGCCGCGAACGTGGTGGGGGCGATCGCGGGGCGCGCGTCGTCCGGCGACTTCACGTTCGCGGGCGCCGACGACCTGAGCGTGGGAACGGTCAGCGGCGTCGCCGGAATTGCGACGGTCAGCGGGGGCGTGCTGTTGTTCGTCGCGGCCGGGAAATCGATCACGGTCGGCGAAGCGGTCACGGCGGGCGGGGCCGGCAAGACGTTGGCCCTCGCGGCCGACGCCTTCGACCTCGACGCGGCGAACGCCCTCACGGCGGACAACCTCGTCCTGCGGACCGTCGGCAGCGGCGTGAACCTCACCCTCGGGGCCGCGGGCCTGACCGACGCCGAACTCAACGCGATCAGCGCGAAGAACCTGACGGTACAAGCCTCGGGGACACTCACCACTTCGGGGGCGATCGCACTCGACGACGACGTCTCGGAGGTGATTACGCTCAAGGCCGACGCGATGGTCCTCACCGCCGGGACCGTCGACGCGGGCACCAGGACCGTCGCCCTCGTTCCGAACAACCCCGGCACGCAGATCCTGCTCGGCGGGGCGGACGCGAGCGGGATCCTGGGGCTGATGAACACCGAACTCGGCACCATCACGGCGGGAACCCTCCAGATCGGCGACGCGACCAGCGGGGCCATCACCGTCGCCGGGGCGGTCGCGCCGGCCGCCGTGGGCACCCTGCTGCTCACCACCGGGGCGAACGTCGTTGACAGCAACCCGAGCGGCACCGACATCACGGTTTCGAACCTCGGAGTCACCGCGGGCACGGGCGTGGCCACCGCGGCGGACCCGCTCGAGACGGCCGTTTCGAGCCTGACCGCGACCACGACGACCGGCGGCGTCTTCGTGGCCGACGCCGGGCCCCTGTCCGTCGGGGCCACATCGGCCCCCGGGGACATCAGGATCTCCGCCTCCGGCACACTGACCGTCGCGGGCGAGGTCGCCTCGTCGGCCGGCAGCGTCGCCCTGACGGCGACGGGTGCCGGGAGCAACGTGGCCTACGGCGGGGCGGGCTTCTCCAACGCCCTGGCCGGCACCGTCACCGTGAACGCCGGCGGGGCCATCACGCACGCCGGGTTCGGGGACGACATCCGGGCGTCGGCCGTGGTGCTGAACGCGGCGGCGGGGATCGGCGCGTCCGGAGCCCCGCTCGACATGAGCGCGGGGTCGGTCGCCGCCACGAACACCACCTCGGGCGACGTGGTCATCCGGCTCAACGCGAACCGCGGGTTCACGGCCACCACGGCGAGTGCCGTGAATACCGCCGCGACGGGGAACGTGACGGTCACCCGGGTCGGCGGGACGCAGCTCGCCGTCACGTCGGCCGCGGCCACGAACGGCTCGGTCACCCTCGGCACCAACGGGGCGAGCCTCTCGCTCACCGGCGTGGGCGCCGGCGGGGCGAACCACGACGTGACCGCCTCGACCACCGGGTCCGGGAACATTGCGGTCGGCAGCGTCGCCGCGACCCGGCTCGTCGGCCTGACCGCGGGCGGCGCGATCACCGACGACGGGAGCACCGCGACCGCCGTCACCGCCCCCTCGCTGGCGCTCGCGGCCGCGACCGGCGTCGGCACGTCCGCGGCCCCCGTGAACACGGACGTCGACAAGGTCGAAGCGACGACCGGCACCGGCGGCGTCTTCGTGAGCAACGCGGGCGCGGTCACGATCGGCGGGGTCGACGGCACGCTGACCGGCGTGCGGGTCACCGGCGCGTCGGGGGACATCGACGTCACCGCCACCGGCACGATCACGGTCAACCAGGGGGTCCAGGCCCCCGGCGACGTCGCCCTGACGGCGACGGGCGGCACGTCCGACATCGTCACCCAGGGCGGGAACGGGAACGCCGTCGCGTCCAGCGGCGGAACGGCGACGCTCCGCGCCGGCCGGCATCTGACCCTGGGCACGTCGAGCGCCTGGGGCGACGTCAGCGGGGAGGGGCTCGTTCTGGAGGCGGGCGGCGACATCGTCCTGGACAACACGACGTTCGCGGAGGCCAACGGCGCGGCGGGGCTCCGGGTCACCGCGGGCGGCGACGTCAAGATCCTCCACGCGATTAGGGGCGGGTCGATCCTCAACAGCAACTCGCCCGGGGCCAACGTCACCATCACCACAGGCCCGGGCAAGTCGTTCATCCTGGACCAGGGCCGCGACGGCGGCGTCGGGGCCAGCACGGATGGGGACATCACCATCAACTCGGACAACATGGTCCTGACCTCGGGCCGCGTCGGCACCACCGGCACGGTCACGCTGGCCCCGGTAACCTCCTTCCGGGCGATCAACCTGGGCACCGACGTGACCGATGCCCTGGCCCTGACCGACGCGGAACTGGACCTCGTCGCTGCGGGAACCCTCGTGATCGGGTCGGCAGGCGTCCCGCGCATCACCGTGTCGGCCGACCTGTCGCGCCCCACCGCCACAAAGCTCGAACTCGTGGCCCCCTCCATCATCCAGAACAGTGACGGAGGGTCGATTAACACCGCCGGCGGCGCACTCTCCTTAAGGAGCAACGGACTCAAGACCTATGCCCCGGGCCGCACCGGCCCGGACGTTACCGCGTCCGGGCTGAGTTTCGACAGCGGCCGGGATCTGTACTTTACGCTCGGTGGCACGACCGCGGACACGGAGTACACGCGGTTGACCGTAGCCGGGACGGTGAACCTCGCGGGCACAGGCCTCGTACTCGTGTTCCCGGGGAGCATCGTGCCGAGCACGGGCGACGTGTTCACCATCGTGTCCGCCACGAGCCGGACCGGGGTATTCAACGGGTACGGGGAGAACAGCACGGTCCCGTTCCGGGGCGTGACGCTCCGGGTGAACTACACCGACACCACCGTCACGCTCACGGCCATCGGTGCGCCGACCGCGGCCGCGCAGTCGCTCACCCTCGGCCAGGACAGCGCGGGCGTCCCGGTCACGTTGACGGGCACCGACCCGAACACGCCGGCGCTGCCGCTGACGTACGCCGTCACCGATCCGCCGGACCACGGCACCCTCTCGGGCACGGCCCCGAACATGGTCTACACCCCGGACCCGGGGTACTCCGGCCCGGACGCGTTCACGTTCGCGACGAGCAACGGGTTCCTCAACAGCAGCGAGGCAACCGTCTCGCTCACCGTGGCCCCCCCGCCGGCGGTGGCGTCGGCCGCCGCGACCGTGACGAACGCGTCGCCGATCCCGGTGACGGTGACGTTCTCGGAGTCGGTCACGGGGTTCGAGGCGACCGACGTGGTGGTCGGGAACGGGACGGTGACGAACTTCGCCGGGTCGGGGGCGACGTACACGTTCGGCGTGGTGCCCGCCGGCCAGGGCGCGGTGACCGTGGACGTCGGGGCGGGGGCGGGGCAGTACGCCTCGGGCTTCGGCACCCCCGCGGCGGCTCGACTGACCCGCACGTTCGACGGCCTGGGGCCGGTGGTGGCGATCAGTGCTCCGGTGGTGGTGGGGCCGGGGGTAGTTGCGTACACGGTCACGTACACCGACGACCGGTTCGCGGCGAGCGACCTCGGCACCGGGGACATCACGTTGAACACGACCGGGTCGGTCACCGGAACCGTGAGCGTGGACACAGGCACCGGGAAGATTCGGACGGTGACGGTCAGCGGGATCACCGGGGTGGGGAACCTGAGCATCTCGCTCGCGCCCGGGACCGCGGAAGACACGCTCGGGAACCCGGCTCTCGCGGCCTCGAGCGAGACGTTCGGGGCGCGGCGGCGGTTCGACATGAAGGCGAACTCGATCGGGAAGCAGTCGGCCGGGTGGGAGCGGGTCATGCCCGGGACCAAGTACAGCGCGGCGCTCGGGTACGGGTGGGCGACGACCGGGAGCGTGGGCGGGTCCACGGGGGGCCGGGTGCCGGCGGGCGGGGACGCCCGGGTGCTCGGGGACTATGCGTACGGGCTCACCCCGGTGGCGTTCAAGGTGTTCGTGGGGGCCGGGCAGTCGGCCACGGTGACGGTCCACACGTACTCGGCCCCGACCCAGGGGCTCCAGGGCGTGCGGGCCTCGATCGTGGGTGGCACCACGCAGACGCTCCGCGGCAGTGGGACCGTGACGGTGAGCGGCACGGCGGGGGCCGACGGGGTGCTGACGGTCACGTTCAGCACCGCCCCGGGCTCGTCCCTGTGGATCGTCAACGCCGTCGAGGTCACCCCCGGTCTCCCCGTGTGACCCCGGCGGCGCGCCCCCGGAAATCCCCGGACTACTCGTCGGAACTCTCCGAGTTTCGCGGCGGCGGGTCCGAAATCCTGACGTCCAAAGGACACCGGGCACCCGACCTTGCACCCGGGAGGAGCCACGGGAGGGTGGACATGGGGCGCGACGAGATGGGTGGGAAGCGGCTGTTGCGCGAGGCGCGAGCACTGCGGGACGCGTTCCCCGACGCGGACGCCCTGCGGGGGTTACCGGTCAGTGCGGTTCCCGCCGGAACGGCCCCGGAGGACGCGGTCCCGTGCCGGTGCCGTGCGGCACTCCGGTGCCTCCGGGACGAGATGCTCCTGGTCCGGTCCGGGGCGGCCGGCACGCTGGTCGTCCTCGACGACGAGATGGCCCGGGTCGAGCGCCTGCTGCGGGACGGGTGACCGCCGCCGGCGTGGGCCGGACGCCGCCCCCACGGTCGCCCCGTGCGAACTCGGGGCGGGATCGTGGTCCCGCACACCCCCGCCGATCGTGGAGCCCAGACCGTCCCGGCCGGCCGCTCACCGGAGGGAGGCGTACTCGGCGTCGAGCCGAGCGAGGACCGCGTCCCTCCGGCCCGGGTCACGCTCGAGTTCGGTGCCCACCCGGATCATGACGTACCGGGCGACCCGGTGCCGGAACGTCGGGGGCGGGTCGTTGGCCCACGCGCAGTCGAACCCGGGCCGCTCCCGGAGGCCCGGTTCCAACTCGTCCACGGCCGCGGACAGCGGCACCGCGCCGGCGATCACCCGGTCGGCGACCCGACCCGACGCCTCGCCCTCACGGAGCACGCGGACCCGCTGGGCGTCGAGGGCCGCGGCGTCGTTCTCGTGCCCGCGCACTTCCTCCCGGGCATCGATCCCGAGGCACGCGTCGACCCCCAGGGCGGAGAGGGCGAGGCCGAGCAGTGCGGCGGCCGAGGCGGCCCCGGTGCGGCGGGTGGTCATGGGCGAACCTCCTGACGGGGCCCCCGGCCGCGTGAGCCGGTGCGGCGCGGGAGCCCACCACTACAACTGCGGCTCCTGTCACCGGGGAACAGAGCGGCTTGCCCGACCCCGCTGGCGGGACTGCTCTCACTTGGAACGGGCCCCTCCGCCCCGGCGCCCGGACCTCGGGTTAACGTAACCGGCCCCGGCAACCTAAGTGGATTGCCGGGGCCGGTTACGTTGTGGCGATCGATGTGGTCAGTAGCTGCGGGGGGACCCGCGTCCGGCACCGGTCCGGCCCGCGGCGGACACCCCGCCCTCGCGCGGCTTGGCCTCGTTCACCGTCAGGGTGCGGCCGCCGAAATGCGCCTGGTGCAGGGCCTGGACCGCCTCCTCGGCCCCCTCGGCCAGCTCGACGAACGCGAACCCGCGGCTGTCCCCGGTCTCGCGGTCCGAGCAGATGGTCGCGCTCAGCACCCGGCCGTACGGGGTGAACATCTCCCGCAACTCGTCGGCCGTGGCGTTGAACGGCAAGTTGCCAACGTAAAGCTTCTTCAAAAGAACTCTCTTCTGGGCGTTCGGCCCGGGGAACGGACGGCGCACGGCCGAAGTGGCCGCGGCCGGGTCAGGAGTCGCACGGCCCGGCGGCCCTTGGTACTGTGGGTAGGGGGCACAGGACGGGCGAGCATGGGCGGACCAATCGCGGATCGTCTCCTGACGGGCGGACCGGTCGGTCCGCGTGCGGGCATTATACACCGGCCCCGGCACCGCGTGAATGCCGGTCCCGGCATCACGGCGGTTGCGGCGCAACCGGCTCTCGGGCGCACCCAGCGGCGGGTTGTCGGAGGTCGAACGCCCGCCGGGCTCAGAACAGGCTCGGGGTACTGTCCTTTCTCCAGGCCGGGAGCCGGTAACCCCTCCGGTCCCGCGGGTTCACCAGTTCGCCCGCCGCCGTCAGGTCAGCGAGCGCCTTGGCCACGGTTCCCGGCCCGTGCCTCTTCCCCGCGGCCTTGAGCACCCGGAGCACCTCCTTGCGGGTCAGCGACCGGCCGGCCGCGGCGACCACCGCCACCACGTCGGCCTTGCACCCGGCCCGCCCGCCCGGGGACCGCCACCGGACCGTGGGCATGGCCCGCTTCGCGTCCCACACGAGCACCAGGCACGCCACGCCCCCCTCGACGTCGGTCACGCGAACCGTCGGCGGGGGCTTCAGCTTCGACAGGGCCTCGACCACCGCGCGTGTGGCGGCCTCGACGGTGGAACGCGGGGTGTGCATGGCGGGGGACCCGGGGCCGGAACATCGCGGAACACGCCCAACCCCCTCCTGCGGCTGGCCTTCACCTCCCCTGAGTGTAATACTTCTCTCGCTACTAGTGAACACCCAATCACTAACAGCAGGGAGGTCGGCAATGGTGGGGCATCTGGACGCGGACTGCTTCTACGTGTCGGCGGAGCGGGTGCGGCACCCGGACCTCGTGGGCAAGCCGGTCGGCGTGTTGGGCAACAACGGGGCGTGCGTCATCGCCAAGAGCTACGAGATGAGGGCCGCCGGCGTCAAAACCGGCACGCCCATCTGGGACGCGGTGAAGCTGTGCCCCCACGGGGTGTACGTGAAGCGGGACTTCTACTGGTACGAGGTCCTGTCGCGGAAGATGCTGGAGGCGGTGGGCCGGCACTTCGGCCCGCTCGAATACTACTCCATCGACGAGTTCTTCTTCCGCGCCCAGGCCCCGCGGGCCGGTCAGTCCCTCCACGACGCGGCGCTCGCCGTTCGGGACCACGTCCTCGAAGCGTGCGGGCTGCCGGTGACCATCGGCGTGGCCCGGACGCGGACCCTCGCGAAGTTGTTCAGCGACACGGCCAAGCCGTTCGGCGCGGTCACGGTGACCGACCGGGACCACGAGCGGGCGCTCCTGGCCACGATGCCGGCGACCGAGATCAGCGGCATCGGCGGCCGGCGGGCCGCGCGGCTCGCGCCGTACGGCATCCGCACCTGCCTCGACTTCGCCCTCGCCGACGGGAAGCTCATCAAGAAGCTCCTCACGAAGACAGGTCACGAACTGTGGCTCGAACTCAACGGGCACCCGGTCACGCCCATTCGGCCCGAGCGCGCACCCCACCAGGTGCTGGCCCGCGGCGGGAGCCTCATGGGGAACGTCGATGATCCGAGCGTGCTGTGGGCGTGGTGCGTGCGGCACACCGAGCGGCTCATCGAGGAGTTGCACTTCCACCACGTCCGCACCGACGCGCTGGGCGTCCACCTGGCGTGGAAGGACGGCGGGTCCACGGCCGGCCTGTGCAAGCTGCCCGTCCCGTCCGACCGGTTCGACGAGTTGCTCGACGGCGCTCGGACGGCACTGCGGCGGGCGTACCGGCCCGACCAGCCGGCCACGCACATGCACGTCGTCGCCCCGAAGTTGCGTCGGGCGCGGGGGTTCCAGCTGAGCCTGTTCAACCCGCCGGACCCGAAGCGGGAGGCGGTCGCGCGGGTGAAGACCGCGATCAACGAGCGGTACGGGCGGTTCACGCTGCGGAGCGCGTCGACGCTGCACCTGCCGGCCGTGTACGCGGACCCGGCGAACAACTTCGACATCTGCGACGTGCGGGGCAAGGTGTGCTTCTGAGGTGGCGTCGAGGGCTTGGCCGTGTGTACCGCGATCGCCCTCGCCACCAGCGAACTCCCGCTCTCGCTCCTGGAGCAATACGGACTGACGGACCGGGTCCACGACCGCGGGGGTGAGAAAGAGGTCCGGTTCTACTGGCAGGCCAACCCGACGCTGTTGCCGGTGTGGTGGGACGGCCGGCTCCGGATCGTCCGGTGGGGGAACCGGGACCGGGCCGAGCGGAAGCTCCCCCCGACCGGGTGGACGTGGAAGGAGTCGGTCGAGGAGGGCAAGTGGTCGGCGCTGTCGCCCGAGCCGGTCCTCGTCCCCGCCACGTACGCGCTCGCCAACGGGGTCTGGTACCGGGTCAAGCAGGGGGTGCAAGGGCTTCTCGTACGGGACCGCGTCGGGCTCCCGATCGTGTTCCTGGTGACCGAGCCGGCCACGCGGTACTACCGGGTCATGACCCGGGCCGAGTGGATGCCGAGCCTCGTCGGCGAGGTGATCTGACGGCAGGCAAGAGTGGGGAAGCTGGTAGCGGGGAGTTGATCGAGGGCGGCCCGGAGCCGGGCGTGCTCGACACGCTGTGGCCGCCGATGATGAAGCGACGGAACGCGATGCCGCCCGGATGGGCGGGGCGGGGTGCGATGTCGGTTGGCGTATCCCGCTCAGGTGCGGGCACGGCCCGCACCTGAGCGGGATCGGTTCCGTCACGATTGACGCAACCCGGGCGGACACGCTCCGCGGCTCCCGCAGTCACTTGTTCGGCCTCTCACCCCGGCCGGGGCCGCCGCGGAGGGGCCAGGGCGACCGTGAGCTTGCTGGCCAGGTCGCGGGCGGCCTCGACCAGGGTCGGCCCCACGCCGATCACCCCCGCCTTGGCCACCCGGACCCACCCGCCGGGGGCCGCGCTGACCGCGGCCGGGAACGTGAGGAGTCGCCGCGACGTGCCGCCGGTGGTGCCGTCCCGCCAGTCCATGTGCGTCTCCAAAGGAGGGGCGTGGGCCGAACCCGAACGCCCGGCCGGCGGGGACTTGCGCGCCCCCACGGGGCAGACACCGCCCCGGCTGGGCTTCAGGTGTCGACCGTGTCGACACCTGAGGCCGTGACGCCGACCCCCGGCGGCCACTCCGGGCCCACACGGGGTACGCTCATGCGGATGCGCCGCCGCGACGTGTTCGTCGTCCCTGCCGCGCATCTCTGCGGCGGCGCCGGGACCATCGACCTGACTGACGTGACGACCAAGGCCCGCGGGTCGACGTTCACCGGCGGGAGCGTGGCGACCACGGGGGCAGGTGTGCCGGAAGCACCGGCGCAGCGGGGACTGACCGCCCGGAGGCGGCGGAGACAGCCGCGGCCGCGTCAAACCCTGAACCCGCGGCGGCAGCCGGGGCACAGGCGTAGAGAATCATTACCGGCAGCGGCGTGGGAGAGAACACGGCCGCACTCACGCGAGCAGTTCCGAGATCGGGCCGGTGCTCTCCTTGAACGCCGTCACCGGGCAGCCGAGCTGCTGGAGGATGGTCAGGTACAGGTCCGACATCGGCTTCTTGTCGGTGTCCCACTTCAGGTGCTGGCCGTGCCGGAACCCGAGCTTCCGCCCGCCGGCCACGAGCGTCGGGAAGCTCTTGCCCGAGTGGCTCGAGATCTGCGCCCCCCCGAACAGCAGGACCGTGTGGTCGAGGAGCGTGCCGTCGGCGGCGCGGACCCCCCGGAGCTTCTCCACGAGCCGGGCCAGGCACCCGACCAGCATCGCGTCCCGCGCCGCGAGCACCTTGGAGTCGGGCGCGTCCGGGTCGCCGCTGCCCTTGTGGTGGACGTCGTGCGCCCCGCGGACCGGCGCGCCGGCCTTCTGCGCCCAGTCCTTGTACTCGTCGTAGTTCGGGCCGCCCTCGCCGCCGAGCGAGTGCGTCACCACCCGCGTCATGTCGGTCTGGAACGCCAGCGCGATGAGGTCGGTCATCAGCTCGATGTGCTCCCGCATGCTGTTCTTGGCCTGCGGGTCCACCTTCACGGCGGCCTCGTCGAACTTCGGGCGGCCGCGGTCGAGGATCGCCCGGCTGTCGCCGAGCCGCTTCTCGACCTCGCGGACCGATTCGAGGTACTGGTCGAGCCGGCGCCGGTCCTCGGCCCCGAGGTGCCGCTGCGCGTCCCGCACCCCGCCGGCCGCCGTGTCGAGGACGCTGCGGCTCAGCGCGAGCCGGGCCTCGGCCTCCTTGAGTTGCCCCCGGTCGGCGGGCGGGAACAGCCGCTCGAACACGGTGCGGTGGCTCGCCGTCGCGGGGACGTCCACGCCCATCGAGTTCCGCGACAGGGTCGTGGTGCCGACCCCGTCGGCGAACGACAGCGCCAGCGACGGCACCCACGTCGGTCCGAGGTGCTTGGCCGCGACCTGGTCCATCGACACGGTGTTGGTGACCGTGCCGGGGACGATGTTGATGTTGTGGCCGGTGAGCCAGTTGTACGGGTGGACGTGGCCGGAGATGCGGCCGGTGATGTGCGACAGGTTCGTGAGCACCGAGCACTCGTCGCGGACCTTCTCGAGCGGCTTGTGCGAGTCGGCGAGGGTGTAGTTCCGGCCCGTGTCCCTGGGGAACCAGGCGTGCCGGTTGATGGCCCCCGGGACGTAGAAGCACGCCAGCCGCCGCGGCTCCTGCGTGCCGGCCGCGGCCGCGGCGGTCCCGCCGCCCATGATTTCCAGGTACGGCAGGGCCAGGGTCGCGCCGAACCCGCGGAGCATGGTGCGGCGGGTGATCGCGTGGGTCTTCGGGTTCATGGCGGTCTCGGGGGTGGGGGCGGG
>NZ_JBHYGG010000211.1:0-2959 GCF_051859125.1 Gemmata sp. | reverse complement strand
GGTGAAGCGCACTCCCTCGCTGGCGCTCAGGGTTCGCCAAGACGCGGCGCAAACGAAGACGCCCGCGGACACGGGTCCGCGGACGTCGCGTGGGTCTCGGGCTTGGTCACTTCTTGAGCGCCTCGAGGATCCGCTCGAAGTCGTCGTTGGAGTCGAAGGCGATCACGATCTGGCCCTTGTCCTTCGCCCTCACCTTGATCTCGACCTTCACCGCGAGCTTCTGCCGCAGCTCGTCCTCGATGCCCTTGACGTGGGCGGTCTTCTCGGCGGGCTCGCGGCGGGCGGCCCCGTCGGTCCCGGCCGCCGCGGTGATCGCCTCGATCCGCTGCTGCTTGACCACGAGGTCGAGCGCGGCCACCGAGTAGTTCTTCATGATCGTCTCTTTGCACAGCGCGACCTGCCGCTCGGGCTCGGTGACCCCCTTGAGGATCTTGGCGTGCCCGAGGCTGATCTGCCCGTTGCGGACCGCGTCCTGCACCTCGGCCGCGAGGTTCAGCAGCCCGAGCAGGTTCGAGATCGTGGTGCGGTCGAGGCCGAGCTTGGCCCCGAGCTGCTCCTGCGTCATCCCGAACTTGTCCAGGTAGTCCTTGAACCCCTGGGCCTTCTCGATCGCGTTCAGGTCGCTCCGCTGGATGTTCTCGACGAGGGCCGCCTCGAACATCTGCTGGTCGTCGAACCCGACGACGTGGACCGGCACCTCGGTGAGCCCCGCGGCCGTCGCGGCCCGGAGCCGCCGCTCGCCGGCGATGAGCTGGTACCCGCTGTCGGCGGCCCGCACGACGAGCGGCTGGAGCACCCCGTGGGCCTTCACGCTCTCGATGAGCCCCTTGAGTTCGTCGTCGTCGAACCGCTTGCGGGGCTGGTGCGGGTTGTGGCGGATCTCGGCCAGCGCCAGGCGGCACACCGGGGCCCCGCTCTCGGCGGCCCCGTCGGACCCGTTCGCGATGCCCCCGAGGAGGGCGTTGAGGCCGCGGCCCAGGCGCGGCTTGTTCATCGTGGCTTCCATGCCGGACTCCCTTTCGTCGGTCGGTCGCCCCCATTCCCCGGGGGCGGTTGAGCGGGCGAATTCATACCACGGCGGGCGCGCCGCGGAAGCCGGGTTTGGGCGGCGCGGCCGTTCCACATGGAACGCGAGGAGCGACTGGAATTTCCAGCCCCGCGTGCGTGTTCGTTCCGCGCGGCACGACCCGCGGCCGGCGCTTTTTTTCGGGGCCGCAGGAGCGCCCGTGGCCCGGCCGAGCGGGTCGCGCGTGGTCCGCGTCGCTCCGCGAGCGGGCGCGGGTAAGTGGCACCCGACCACACCGGTTGGCGGAGCGGAATCCGCGCGGGGAGCGAGCGGGCCGGACGCCACGCGCGTCCCGCACCGCGCGCGGCGCGACGCGCGGTTCGTGCTGGAAATCCCTGGCGGCGGCGCGAATCGGGAAAGTGCCCTTGTCGGCCGCGCGAGGGTTGGCTTACGATCCCGCCCGTTCGGCAAGTGGACCGGAACCCACTGGCCGAGCCCGCCCGATTCGCGGACCGGAACCCACGAATCGAGCGGCACGGGCCACCGGCTGTGGCCCACCGGAGAAGAGGTGTCTCGGCCCGAACCCGCACCGCCGGCGCTCCCGCGTCGGCCCCCCCTGCGGCGTTCGTTCCCCGCACCAACCGGCTCTCGCGGCGACCACGGGCGGACCCGGGCGTGAGCCCGCGGACCGACCCGAACCAGAGTGCCGACGGGCTCGTGCCCGCCGGTCGCCGGGTCGCCGCGCTACTACCGACACGGGTTGTGCAGGAGCGTTGCGCATGGATGCGAATCGCGGTCCCATTCTGTTTCGTTGCGACGGCACCCAGGAGCGCGGCTGGGAGCCGCTGTACCAGTGCCTCGCCCTGGCGGCGGCGCTCCAGCGGCGGCGGCGCGGCACCCACTTCTTCAGCTACCTCGACCCGCTGTCGCTCGCCACGGTCATCAACCGCGGGAACAACGACTGGGCCCCGGCCGAGAACATGATCGGGTCGGACCGCGACCTCGACGCGACGCTGGCCCAGGTCCGCCGGCACGACGCGGCCGCGGTCGTCGTCGCCGGCGAGGGCATCACCGCCGACTACCTCGCCGCGCTCCGCGAGACCGGGACCCTGGTGGTCGCGTTCGACTCGACGGCCGGCATCAAGTTCGAGTGCGACCTCGTGGTGAACCCGCTCCTGGCCCCCGGCAGGAAGCCGTACCGCGTCGGCCCCGGGTGCCAGCGGCTCCTCGGCAGCCGGTACGCGCTGTGCCGGGGCGTGTTCCGCCGCCAGCGGACGATCCGCGCCACCGAGCCGCCGGCCCCGTTCCGCGCCCTGGTCGCTATGGGCGACGACGACTTCGCCGGCGACGCGGTGACCCGCACCCAGCAGTTGCTCGCGACCGGGAAGGTCGCGAAGGTGTCGGTCGCGGCCCGCACGCACCACCCGAGGTACGACGAGCTGCTCGACCTCGCCGACCACTCGAAGGGCACCGTCGAGGTGCTGACCGAGACGAAGGAGCTGATGACGCGGCTCGTGCGGATCCACTTCGCGGTCACGGCCGGCGACATGTGGGGGCCGGAGCTGTCCGTGGTCGGCATCCCGCAACTGGTCATCAGCCAGACGCAGCGGCACGGGGCGAACGGCAAGAAGATGGACGACGAGGGCGTGGCGACGTACCTCGGCGACAGCGCCGCTGTGGGGGCCGAGCAGTTGGGCGAGGCGGTGGCGGCGCTCCTCGACGACCCGATGGAGCGGAAGGGCATGACCCGGTGCGCCCGGAACCTGTTCGACGGCCGCGGCCCGGACCGCATCGTCAACGGCATGGAGGTCATGCTCCACTCGCCGGTCCGCCTGCGCCGCGCCGGGGTGCTGCCGGCCACGCTGCCGTTCCGCGCCGCGGCGTGACGCGGATTTGTCTGTCCCTCTCCCCTTGCGGGAGAGGGTGGCCGCGCTTCGCGGCCGGGTGAGGGGT
>NZ_JBHYGG010000210.1:0-3118 GCF_051859125.1 Gemmata sp. | reverse complement strand
ACCTCGCCCCGTTCCTACGGGGAGAGGTCGCCGCGCTTCGCGGCGGGTGAGGGGGTGCCACGCACACGAGATTACCAGTCGCGCGGACCGGTCTGCGGCACCGTGTTAGTTTAGCAACACCACCTGCGCCAGCGAACCCGGGTCGAGCCGCGCCTCGCCCGCGGGAAGCACCAGCAGCGCGTCGGCGGCGGCCAGCCCGCGGAGGTCCGGCGCGCCGAGCCACGGCAGCGGCCGCACCGCGTACCCGGTCGGCCCGACTTCGAGCTTCGCGGGGCGGTACGTCGGCCGGTCGTTCACCTCCGCGACCGCCTCGGCCAGCGGCAGCGTCACGGTCGTCGGGCCGGGGACTGAGTGGCCCGCAAGGACTCGCAGCGCCGGCCGCACGAACAGCTCGAAGCACACCGCCGCACTCACGGGGTTGCCCGGGAGCCCGAACACGAGCGTGCCGCCGCGGGAGCCGAACAGCAGCGGCTTCCCGGGCTTCATCCGCACCTGCCGGACGTGCGTGGCGACGCCGAGTTCCCCCAGCACCGCCGGCACCAGGTCATACTTCCCGACCGACACGCCGCCGGCGACGAGCAGCACGTCGGTGCCGTCAAGTTCGTCGCCGACGAGCTTGAGGAGTTCGGGGAGCGTGTCCGGGCCGATCCCGCGGTGCGTCGCGACGCCCCCGGCCCGCACCACCTGCGCGGCGAGCATCGGGCCGTTCGAGTTGCGGATCTGCCCCGGTCGGAGCGGCCGACCCGGCTCGACCAGTTCGTTACCCGTGGGAAGGACGAACACCCGCGGGGCCGGGAACAGCTTCGCCTCGACGAGCCCGAGCCCGGCCAGCACGCCGAGCGCCGCGGGGGTCAGCGCCGTGCCGGCGGCGAGCACCACGTCCCCGGCCCGCATCTCGGTCCCGCGGGCGAACACCCACTGCCCCGGCTTCACCCGCTCGTCGGTGACGCGCACCGCGGCGTCGCCGGCCGGCTGCGTGTCCTCCTGCATGACGACCGCGTCGGCCCCCTCGGGCATGGGGGCACCCGTGAAGATGCGGGCGCACTCGCCGGGCGCGACCGCCTTCGTCGGAACGACCCCCGCGGCGATCTCGCTCGTGACGCGCAACTCGCGGCCGGGAAGGGAACAGTCGGCCGAGCGCACCGCGTACCCGTCGCGGAGCGACTTGGGGAACGGGGGCGAGTCGGCGTCGGCCCGCACGTCGACCGCGAGGACGCGGCCGAGCGCGTCGGGCGCGAGCCGGGCCGCGGTCGGCGGCAGCGGCCGGACCCGGGCGAGGACCTCGGCGAGTGCGTCCGCGACGTCGAGCATGGGCGGGTCCTCTCATGCAGGCGTCTGGTCCGAGCCCGAGCGCCGAGCGAGGGTCCACGCGCTCCCTCGCTCGGCGCTCGGGCTCGGACCAGGCACGCGGGTCACTTCCGCCGGTTCCCCTCGCCGAGCAGGACGACCGTCGGCTTGTGGGCGCGGGCCTCGGCGTCGTCGAACTCGGCGAACGTCGCGATGATGACCAGGTCGCCGGGGCGGATCAGGTGCGCCCCCGCCCCGTTCACGCACACCTCGCCGCTCCCCCGCTTGCCCGGTAGCGCGTACGTCGTCAGCCGGGTGCCGTTGGTCACGTCCCAGACGTGGATCTGCTCGTTGGGCAGGATGTCCGCGGCGTCGAGCAGGTCGGCGTCGACGGTCAGGCTCCCCTCGTAGTGCAACTCGGCCGCGGTCACCGTCGCCCGGTGCAGCTTCGACTTCATCATGTGCCGGCGCATCGAACCCTCCCGTGGTGCTCGGTGACATTCTACGGCCCCGGGCTGGGACCGAATCGCGTGGATCAGTTGCTCCGGGTGGGGCAGGCATTCTTGCCTGCCTCCGGTCGCGTCCGGAGGCAGGCAAGAATGCCTGCCCCACCAGACAGAAACCAATCCTGGAGATTCGGCATAAGATGGCGGCAGTCCCGCCCCCCCAGGAGTCCGCAGATGCGAACGGTGTTGAAGGTGTGTGTCGTGGCGGCCGCGCTCGCGGTCACCGCCGGGGCCGACGACAAGGCCGCGAAGCCCCCGGAGGGGTTCACGCCGCTGTTCGACGGCAAGACCCTCGACGGGTGGAAGGCCACGGGCAAGGCCGACCAGTGGGCCGCCGAGGGCGGGTCGATCGTGTGCAAGGGCGGCGGCGGCGGGTACCTGCTCACCGACAAGGAGTACGGCGACTTCGAGTTCCGGTGCGAGTACAAGTGGGGCAAGGCCGGGGGCAACAGCGGCGTCGCGCTCCGCACCCCGCCCAAGGGCGACCCGGCCTACGTGGGCATGGAGATCCAGCTCATCGACGACGAGGGCTGGCCGGGCAAGCTCGCCGACTACCAGCACACCGGCTCGATCTACGACGTGCAGCCCGCCAAGGAGGCCGCGAACAAGAAGATCGGCGAGTGGAACACGGTCCGCATCGTGTGCCAGGGCCGCAAGGTGACCATCACGCAGAACGACAAGGAGTTGGTGAGCGCGAACCTGGACGACTACGAGAAGAAGTTCGACAAGCACCCCGGCCTGAAGCGCGAGAAGGGGCACATCGGGTTCCAGAGCTACAACGTCCACGTCGAGTTCCGCAACGTGTACGTCAAAGAACTGAAGTAAAAACAGAGAAGCGATGGGACGCGGACGACGCGGAGCAAAGACGGGATCGAAAGCCGATCAGACGAGAGCGCAGTTCAACGAATTGCGTTCTTCTGATCCTCTTCGATCCTGCGTCTCATCCGCGTCGTCCGCGTCCCATCGCTTCCCGCCTTTCGCTTCCCGCCGTCCCGCCGGCTTCTTGCCGAAACTTGTGCTATCTTTAGGATGAGTCCGGCCGGCCTGCGCGACGCGGGCGGCGGTTCATTCGGTCACGTCTTCGGTTCGAGGAGTTCGTCCATGCCCACGTCCCACTCCCCCCGGCGGGGGGCGTTCACGCTCATTGAACTGCTGGTCGTCATTGCCATTATCGCCATCCTGATCGGCCTGCTGCTGCCGGCGGTGCAGAAGGTGCGCGAGGCGGCCGCCCGCATGAAGTGCCAGAACAACCTCAAGCAGATGGCGCTCGGGGGTATGCGTCGCGAAAGTTGGTGGGAACTGTGTTCAGTTCGGTGTAGCTTTGA
>NZ_JBHYGG010000209.1:0-3137 GCF_051859125.1 Gemmata sp. | reverse complement strand
AAGTACTCCAAGGACTCTCCACGCATAGTGCGTAAGCCCTACCCCCGCCCGTGACGCCGGCAGCAACGACCGACCCGCCCCCGGTGTGGGCTCACCTCTCGGCCGATCGCCAGAAGCAACTCAGCGACCTACTCGGACAACTCCTGGCTCGACTCCACGCGGCCAACGCCCGCAAGGAGGTCGGTCATGAGTGACGCGCCACGCTCGCCGAAGCTCCGGCCCTGGCACCTCGACCGTCGGGCCGCCGTCTACGTCCGCCAGTCGACACCGCAACAGGTCCTCGAGCACCAGGAATCGACGGCTCGGCAGTACGCACTCGCCGACCGAGCCGTCGCACTGGGGTGGACCCGCGACCGCGTCACCACCATCGACGACGACCTCGGCAAGAGTGGTCGATCGGCCGAGGGCCGCCCGGGGTTCCTACGGCTCCTGGCCGAGGTCGCGCTCGACCGCGTCGGGCTGATCATCGGACGGGAGATGAGCCGACTGGCCCGCTCGTGCAAGGACTGGCACCAACTGCTCGAACTTCGCGCCCGCTTCCCCGTGCTCCTCGCCGACGCGGACGGCGTGTTCGACCCGACCGAGCACTCGGACCGCCTCCTGCTGGGGTTGCACGGCATGATGAGCGGGGCGGAGCTTCACATCCTCACGCAGCGGATGCACCAGGGCGGGTTGAACAAGGCTCGCCGCGGCGAGGTGTTCGCGACCGCACCCATCGGGTACGTCCGCTCGGCCGGTGGCGAGTGGGTGGTCGACCCGGACGAGCAGGTGCAGGCCGTCGTGCGGTTGATCTCCGACCGGTTCGACCGCGAGGCCACGATGCACGGGCTGCTTCGCTACCTCGTGCACCACCGGATCCGGATCCCCGTCCGCGCGCCGGGCGGACCGGACAAGGGGACGTTGGAGTGGCGACGGCCGAACCGGGCGACGCTGCAGAACCTGCTCCGCCACCCGGTCTCCGCCGGGGCGTACCGCTTCGGGCACCGGGCGGTCGACCCTCGAAAGAAGCAGCCGGGGCGACCCCAGACCGGGAGGTTGATCCGCCGCCCCGAGGGGTGCCAGGTCCTCATCCGCGACAAGTTGCCGGCGTACATCACCTGGGCCCGGTTCGAGGCGAACCGGGCCCGCCTGACCGCGAACCGGAACACGGCGGCGACGCCGGGTGCCCCGCGGAGCGGCCCGGCCATGCTGGCCGGGTTGGTCCGGTGCGGGCGGTGCAACCGGCGGATGGTCGTGCGGTACTCGGGGCCGAAGAACCACCCGAGTTACACCTGCGCGCGCGGGTCCGCCGACTACGGCGAACCGCTGTGCCAGGGCCTCTCGAACGGGACCGCACTGGACGCGTTGGTCGCCGAGCAGCTCCTGGCGGCGGCCGAGCCGGCCGCACTGGAGGCCAGTTTGGCCGCAGTGGCCGGGGTCGAGAGGGAGCGGAGCGAACTCGCTCGCAAGTGGCACCGGAGACGGGAACGGGCCGGGTACGAGGTCGGCCGCGCGGCCCGACAGTACCGGGCGTGCGAGCCGGAGAACCGACTCGTCGCTCGCGAGCTCGAGCGCCGCTGGGAGGAGGCGCTCAAGGCCCAGCGGCAACTCGACAACGAGTTCCAGCGGTGGCAGAGGTCGGGGCCGGCCGAGTTGAGTGACACCGCGTTGTCATCGATCCGCGAGTTGGCGGCGGACCTCCCGACGGTGTGGTCGGCGGCAACGACGACGTCCGCCGATCGGCAGCGGATCGCCCGGTTGCTGATCGAGCGGCTGGTCGTCACGGTGGACAAGGCGAGCGAGCACGCGAGCGTGACGTTGCACTGGGTCGGGGGAACGGTCCGGTCGCACACGATTGCTCGACCGGTGACGCGCTACCGCAACCAGTCGGACTACGCACGACTGGTTGACCGCCTGCGAGAGATGTGTGCGAGGCGATTGACCTCGGCCACCATCGCCGAGCGCTTGAACGCCGAGGGATTTCGCCCACCGAAGCGGACGAGCCAGTTCACCGGCCAGATGGTGGCACGGCTGACGGCACACCTGGACGTGGCCCGGCGCGAGCGATCCGGGAGCGTGGCGGGGCTCGGCCCGGACGAGTACCGACCGATCGGGTTGGCCCGGCGGCTGGAACTCAGTCGTGACACGGTCCGGCGCTGGCTGAGGGCCGGGTGGCTGAGCGTCCGGCGGGACGCCGAGGGGAACCATGTGATCTGGGCCGGTGCAGACGAACTCCGGCGGTTGCGCGAGTTGCATCGCGTGCCTCGGACGTGGGAGAACAAGGCCCGGTTGGCGGAACTGAGGAAGCCCAAGCCACGCCCGGCGCGGTAGACTTCTTGGGCGGCCGGCTCATGGTGGGCCGAGCCGCCCCAGTTCTCCCTTTGAGGGCATCATGGCTGAGCCATCGAGCTGTTCTTCAAGGAGTTGAAGAGTACGCTGGGGTTCGACCGGTTCCGGTTCCGCCGGTTCGAGGCGGTGGAAGGTTGGTCGGAGCTGACGCTGACGGCGTTCGTGTACCTGGAGTGGCACCGGGCGTGTCGGTTGAGACACATGGGCGTGTCGGAGGAGGAGCGGAAGCGTTGGCGGAACCAGCGGACGCACGGGATGTGTATCGCCGTGCGTCGGCAAGCGGAGCGGTCGGACCTGAAGTACCTCGCCGACGCTCTGGGAACCCCAGGCGGCATTCGCCGCCTCCGACGCCAATTCGACAAGGCCACACAGTCCGAATACCGCACGGTCGCGTGAAAATGCGCAACTTCAAAAAGCGCCAGCGTGGGGTGCGCATCAGCCCCTCGCTGGCGCTCGGGGTTCGCCCCACGATCTGACGTGAGGTCGCGGGCGGAAGGGCAGGGCGTTTGGAGCGCGCCGAGCCCAACCCCCTCACCCGCGACTCGCGGACTCGTCGCGACCTCTCCCCGTCGGAACGGGGCGAGGTGGGGCGCGCCGGCCCCACGCAATAGTCACCCGGCCCAACCTTAGCGAATCTCCGAGGCACCATGAGCGACGGCGATGCGTTGTTTCGGGCTCTCCTCGCCTCACCGGAAGACACCACATTACGCCTCGCCGACGCCGACTGGCTGAGTGAGAGCTTCTTTAAGCTGCTTAAGCTCGACTGATGCCGATTCTGTGGCAGTCATGCGGCGGGTGCGAGCGTGGTG
>NZ_JBHYGG010000208.1:0-3265 GCF_051859125.1 Gemmata sp. | reverse complement strand
GCGCCAGCGAGGGGGTGAGGCGCACCCCCTCGCTGGCGCTCAGGGTTCGCCCAAATCACCCGTCACTGGACCGCCTCACGGACCCGGAGGCACCGGCGGATCAGGTCCGGGAGCTGGTCGAGCGGGATCATGTTCGGGCCGTCGGACGGGGCGCGGTCCGGGTCCGGGTGGGTCTCCAGGAACACCCCGTCGCACCCCGCGGCGACGGCCGCCCGCGCCAGCACCGGCACCATCGCCCGGTCCCCGCCGGTCTTGTCCCCGAGGGCCGCCGGCTTCTGTACGCTGTGGGTCGCGTCAAAGATCACCGGCGCGCCGGTTTCTTGCATCCACGGCACGGCCCGCATGTCGTTCACCAGCATCCCGTACCCGAACGTGGTGCCGCGCTCGGTGAGCAGGGTGCGGCGGTTCCCGACCTCGGCGAGCTTGGCGACGACGTTCTTCATGTCCCACGGGGCCATGAACTGCCCCTTCTTGACGTTCACCACCCGGCCGGTCCTCCCGCACGCTTCGAGCAGGTCGGTCTGCCGCGCGAGGAACGCCGGGACCTGCAGGACCTCGCACACCTCGCCCACCGCCGCGGCCTGCGACGCCTCGTGAACGTCGGTGGTGACCGGCAGGCCGGTCGCCTTGCGCACCGCGTCGAGCGTCTTGAGCCCCTCCTCCAGGCCGACGCCGCGGAACGACTTGCCGGAGGTGCGGTTGGCCTTGTCGAACGACGCCTTGAAGACGAGCGGCAGCTTGAGGGTGTCGGCGATCGTTTTGAGGGTCTCGGCGATGCGGAGCGTGAAGTCGCGGCCCTCGATGACGCACGGCCCGCAGATCCACAGCAGCGGCGCGCCGCCCCCGACCGTGTAGTTCCCGACCTGGACCATGTGAACCCCTCCGTGGTGGTGTGCGGTAGTCGGGGCGAACCCTGAGCGCCAGCGAGGGGGTGAGCCTCACCCCCTCGCTGGCGCTCAGGGTTCGCCCCGCAGCGGGCGTCAGCCCTTCAGCTTCGGCGGCTCCAGCGCGTCGATCTTCGCGGCCATGATGAAGTCGTTCTCGGTCAGCCCGCCGGCGGCGTGCGTCCACAGCTCGACGCGCACGTCGCGGTAGTTCGTCAGGTGCAGGTCCGGGTGGTGGTCCTCGGCCTCGGCAACGTCGCCGATGCGGCGGAAGAAGTCGAGCGCGGTGGCGAAGTCGAGCACCTTCCACTCGCGGCCGATCCGCTGGCCGTCGGCGCTCGGCGACCACGCCGGCACCCGCGCGAGCAGCTCCCGCACCTGCTCCGCGGGCAGCGGCGGCACCTTCCCCGAGCACGGGGCGCATCTGCGGCTGGCGAGATCGGTCGCGGACATCGTGGAGCCCTCCCCGGCGGCACGGTCAGCCTATCGGGAAATCCAACAAGATTTACTTGACGCACGTACACCATTCCGCACAGTTGAAGCAGCACGTCACCCGCGCACGTCGTTCGCGCCCGCGACCGCACATCTGACATCCCGCGCCGCCGCGGTCCCGGAGGCTCTCCCATGTTGAACCCCCTCGCGCCACTGCCCGTCTGCGGCCGGCCGCACCAGCGCCCCGAATCGCCGGACGGTCTCGCCGCGTTGCTGGCCCGGTCCGACCCGGCCGCGTTCCTCCGCGAGTGCCTCGCCGACCCGCACGGGAACGCGGTCGAACTCGCGCCCGTTCACGAGGAGGTGCAGGCGTTCCTCAGCGCCCACCGCATGGCGCTCATCGAACTGCCGCGGGACCACGGGAAGAGCTTCCAGGTGTGCGGCCGCCTCCTGTGGGAACTCGGCCGCGACCCCGGCCTGCGGGTGAAGGTGGTGTGCGCCACCGAGGGGGTCGCCGCCGAGCGGAGCCGGTTCCTGCGCGACGCGATCGCGAAGAACCCGATCATCGGCCGCGTGTTCCCGCACCTGCGGCCCGGGTCGCCGTGGACCGCCGCAGCGTTCGCCGTCGAGCGGCCGGCCGAGGCGATCGGCCCGAGCGTCGCCGCGTTCGGGGTCGGTGCGGGGGCCACCGGCACCCGGGCCGACCTGCTCGTGTGCGACGACGTGGTGGACGTCCGCTCGCTGCACAGCCGCGCCGAGCGCGCCCGCACCGCCGACTTCTTCACCAACAACCTCATGAACCTGCTCGAACCCGACGGCCGGTGCTGGGGGCTGTGTACCCCGTGGCACCCGGACGACCTGAACGCGCGCCTGAAGGCGAACCCGGCGTTCGCGGTGTTCCGCCGGGCGATCGGCCCGGACTTCGAGCCGGTGTGGCCGGCGAAGTGGCCGGCCGAGAAGCTCCGCGAGCGACGGGCCGAGATCGGGGCCGCGTCGTTCGCCCGCGGCTACCACCTGCTGCCGGTCGCCGAGGGCGAGACGCCGGTCCGCCCCGAGTGGGTGCGGCTGTGGACCGAGCCGGCGGTATGCGAAACGGTCGTGCTGTCGGTCGATCCCGCGGTGTCGGCACGCCCGACCGCGGACCGCTCGGCGCTCGTGGTGCTCGGCCGCGTGACCCGTGAGGCGCTGACGCTCGGCTCGCGACCGGCGACCGAGGTGCGGGTCCTGGCGAGCACGGCCCGGCGCGTGCCGGCCCCCGAGCTGGTGGCGCTCATCGACGCGCTCGACCGGCAGTGGAACCCGGCGGTGATCCTGTTCGAGTCGAACGCCGCGTTCCTCGGAATCAAAGACTTGCTCGTTCGGCACGCCCGGTTCGGCCCGCGGGTGAAGGGCGTTTCGCAGTCGGCCGACAAGGCGGCCCGCGTCGCCGCGTTCAGCGTCGCCGTCGAGAACGGCGGGTTCCGGCTCCAGGGCGAACGCGACGCGATCGACGCCGGGCAGCGGGAGTTGTTCGACGAGATGACGGCGTTCCCGTTCGGCGACCGCGACGACCTGCTCGACGCCGCCGCGACCGGGTGCGCGTACCTGCTCGACCGCCGCGACCCGCGGGCGTGGTAACAGCGGCCCGCCGGGGTATGATTCAGGGAGCCCGAACCCGGAGGGGGAGACATGGCCCGATCCGACCGCGACGACGAGCACGAGTGGCACCTGGTGTGGCGGCGGCGAGCGTTCTACATCCTGCTGGCGCTGGCCGCGGTGGCGGTGTGCGTGTGGTTCGTCCACTGGGTGTCGACCGGGCTCGGCATGGACCGCATCGGCGAGCACTACAAGCAGGCCGACGAGTTTTGAGAGGGGCGATGCTCTGTTGAGTCGTTGGCCTCACGCGGGCCGCCACGGAGGGCGGCCCCTACAGACCCGCTTGGTTTGTAGGGGCCGCCCTCCGTGGCGGC
>NZ_JBHYGG010000207.1:0-3292 GCF_051859125.1 Gemmata sp. | reverse complement strand
GAGGGCGGCCCCTACGAACCAAGCGGATTTGTAGGGGCCGCCCTCCGTGGCGGCCCGCGTGAGGCGAACGACTCAACGAAACACCACTTCAACTGAACTTCGTCACGCCCGGGACGGCGACGGCCGCCTCGGGCGGCTTCGCGTCCCAGGCCCACGTCGCGGGCGTCAGGTCCTCCTTCGACTCCAGCGCCATCTTCCACGTCACCTCGCGGCCGGTGTACGCGGCCATGCGGCCCATGACCGCCAGCAGCGTGCTGCGCGCCATGTACTCGCCGTTGTTGATCGGCTTGCCGCTGCGGACGCTCGCGAACAGCTCGTCGTGCTCGGCCTGGTACATCGCGTTGCCCGGCCCCTCGAACGTCCAGGCGTGGTCGCCCTTGATGTTCATGCCGCCGTCCTTCTCCGAGAGCTGCGCCCGGCCCTTCGTGCCCAGCGCGAGCGCGCTCATGTCGCTCTTGCACCCCGGCTGCTGCCGCGTGTTGCTCACGAGCCGCTGGCCGCCGGCGTACTCGTACACGACCGAGAAGTGGTCGTAGATGTTGCCGGTGTCGGGGCCGGTGTACACCGACCGGCCGCCCATGCCGATCGCCTTCACGGGGTACGTGTCGCGCATCACCCACGCGGCCACGTCGAGGAAGTGGACGTGCTGCTCGACGTTGAAGTCGCCCGACAGCCACGTGAAGTTGTACCAGTTCCGCACCTGGTACGTCATGTCGCTCCAGTCGGGCTGCCGGCCCTTGGTCCACCGGCCGCCGCGGTAGTCGTTGGCGAACACCGTCACCACGTCGCCAATCGCGCCGCCGTGGACCCGCTTCACGCACTCGCGGAACCCCGCGTCGTACCGCAGGCACAGCCCCGAGACCACCGACAGCCCCTTGGTCTTCGCCCGCTCGCACGACTCCAGCACCGAACGAACGCCCGGCGCGTCCACCGCACACGGCTTCTCGGCGAAGACGTGCTTGCCCGCGTCGACGGCGGCCTTCAGGTGCAGCGGGCGGAACTGCGGCGGGGTGGTGAGCAGCACGACGTCGCTCCGCTCGATCACCTGCTTGTAGGCGTCGAACCCGACGAACTTCGCGTCGGGTTTCACGTCCACCTTGTCGGCGACGCCCTTCTTGGCGAGGAGCGTTGCGAGGCTACCGTCGAGGCGGTCCGGGAAGGCGTCGCCCATCGCGACGAGTTTCACGTTCTTGTCGGCCGAGAGCGCGTTCACGGCGGCCCCGGTGCCGCGGTCCCCGCACCCGATGAGGCCGACGCGGATGAGGTCGTTGCCCCCGGCGAACGCGCCGGGCAGTGCGGCCGCTGCAACGGCCGACGTGGCGAGGAACTGGCGGCGGGTGGTCATGGCCGGTCTCCGGGGCGCGTGGGTCGTGGGTGCGTTCATGCTACCGCGGCGTGCCGGCGAACGCGACGATTGGCACACTTCCCCGCGAAGTTGGCAATGTGTCTAAAGAGCGAAGAACCGTCGCACGCCGAGGGCGGGTTCGATCTCGCGATCACCAATGAGACACGCGGCGAGTTGCTCGGCGAAGAACGGCGCGAGGAGCGAGCCCTTTGACCCGAGGCCGTTGAAGTACGCAAGTTGCGGGTGCTCCGGGTGGCGACCCAACACCGGATAGCCGGCGTCGATGACCGGCCGCACCGCGGCGCTGTGGTCGAGCACCTCGAACGGCACCCGCAGGAACGCCCGCAGGCGGGATTCGATCTCGGCCCGGCCCGCGGGCGTGGGGGTGTTGGTGAGGTCGGCCCAGGCGTAGGTCGCGCCGCAGCGGAACAGGTCGCCGCCCGCCGGTGCGAGCCAGACGCCGCGGTGAACGACCCGCTCCTCCTTCAAGTCCGGGATTCGCAGAGTGAGGATCTCGCCCTTCGCCGCGTTGAACCGCACGCGCCCGAACCACGGGTCGCTCGCCGCGAAGCCGCGGCAGAACACGAGCCCACGCGCTTCGACGCCGAACCGCGGGAGCCGCATGCCGTCTGCTCGCACCTCCACTTCGTGGGTCGGGTCGAGATCAGCCGCGAGGAAGCCGTCGCCGTTGCGGAACTGCTCGCGGGAGGCGTCGAGGTACGCCGGCACGTCGAGGCGCGCGGCGTGCGGCATCTCGACGCCGCCAAACGGCGCGTCGAAGCAGTCGGGAGCCGAAGTCGCGTCGCGGACCAGTTCGCCGAGCCTCTCGCGGCGGCGGTGGTACTCGGCGCGCTCGGCCTCGCTCGCGAACAGCCGCAGCGCCGGCCGCTCGTGGAAGAGTGCGGTGCCGGTGTCGCGCTCGACCGAGCGGTAGAAGTCGCGCGCCGCGGGGATGAGTTCGCTCCATCGCCACGACTTCGCGAGCCGCTTGCCGGTGACGGGGGTGACGAGGCCCGCGGCGACGTGTGATGCGCCGTCGCGCGCGTCGCGGTCCACGACGAGCACCCGCAGCCCGCGGCGGCGCAGGCGCCACGCGAGCGCCGTGCCCGCGAGCCCTTGGCCGACGATGATGTGGTCGAACTGCTCCAGGGGGCGGCTCACTTCTTGGCGGGCAGCTCTTCGATGGTGATGTCCTTGTAGAACACCTTGGCCTTCGCGCCGCCGTGGATCTGCAGGCCGATGATGCCAGAGCGCTCGACGGTCGCGTCCTCCTCGGTGTAGTCCACGGTGACGGTGCCGTTGAGCGTGAGCTTGATGCGCGGCCCCTCGCACCGGATCACGTACTCGTTCCAGTCGTCGTCCTTCACGAGCGCCTCCAGCACCTTCGGGTCCGGCTTGGCGAGCACCTTGTTCCGCCGCGACTCGTCGTACAGCGCGCCCCAGTACCCCTGGCCGGCGTCGGCCTGGTACCCGCTCACCTCGTGGTGGTTCGGGACGCGCTTGGTGCGGAACTGGACGCCCGCGTTCTTGTTCTTCTCGCCGAGGAGCTTGAACGTGACCCTCAGTTCGAAGTCCCCGTAGGTCTTCTTGGTGCAGAGGAACTCGTTGCGGGGCACGACCGCATCGAGCGACCCGCCGATGATGACGCCGTCCTCGATCTTCCACGTTTTGGCGGTGTCGCCCTCCCAGCCGTCGAACGTCTTGCCGTCGAACATCGCGACCGGCTTCGGCTTGTCGGCCCCGGTCGCGGGAAGCAGCGCCGGAACGGTGAGCAGCAGTGCGGAGAGGATGAGCCTCATGTGGGTGATCCTGGGTGGGTCGGTGCGGGGTGCCACGCCCAGCACTCTACGCCTTGCCGGGCACCGCATCAACCGCCCATCCCTTGTGCCGCCTCGGCGGTAGGGTGCGTCGAGCCGCGCTTCGCGGCGAGCCGCACCGTGGGGCACA
>NZ_JBHYGG010000206.1:0-3305 GCF_051859125.1 Gemmata sp. | reverse complement strand
CAACCCCCTCTATGCTAATTGAATGAAGCACGCCGCCGAACTCTTCGCCACCGTCTCGCAGCGGGTCAAGCCGCCCGTGTGCCTCGCGCTCGGGCCGCCGTGGGCCGTCGCCACCGTTGTGAAGGCGCTCCACCTGCCCGCAGCCGAGGTCACCTGCGTCCAGTTCGACCTGCACCAGGCGGCCCGGGTCCGCGACTGCCTCGCCGAGGTCGGGGCCGAGGCCGAGGTGGTCTGCGCCCCGGACCTGTGGGACCAGCCGCAGCGGTTCAACACCGTCATCTTCCCCGCGGCCGCGGCCGCCGACCGCGAGTTGAAGCTCGACGTGCTGGAGCAGGGCTACCACCTGCTGCTCCCCGGCGGGCTGTTCCTCACGCTCTCCGAGTACGAGAAGGACAGCCACTTCGGGAAGTGGCAGAAGCGGGCGTTCGGGAAGGCCGCCGCGACCCCGTCGAGCAAGGTCGGCGTCGCGTTCTGGAGCCACAAGACCGACGACGTGACCCGCCGCCGGCGGCACGAGCTGGCGTTCCACGCGAAGATCGGCGACGGCCCGGCGGTGAACGTCGTAACCCGGCCCGGCACGTTCAGCTACGGCCGGTTCGACAGCGGGTCGCGGGCGATGCTCGAGGTCGCCGAGATCAAGGAGGGCGACCGCGTCCTCGACCTGGGGTGCGGGAACGGCGCGGTCGGGTGCCTCGCCGGGCAGAGGGTCGGGCCGACCGGGGCGGTGACGTTCGTGGACAGCAGCCTCCGCGCCCTGGCGCTGGCCGAGTTGAACGCGAAGGCGAACGGCACGCCGAACCCCACGTTCGTCGCCGCCACGCGGCTCGAAGGGCTCCCGGCCGGCGGGTACGACGTGGTCCTGGCGAACCCGCCGTACTACGCGCGGTCCGAGATCACCGCCCTGTTCATCGAGGGCACCCGCGAGTTGCTCGGGCCCGGCGGCCGGTACTACCTCGTCACGAAGATGCCGACGGCCGTGATGCCGATGATCTTCGAGACCTACGCCGACTGCTCGGTGATCGAGAACCGCGGGTACTCCGTCGTGCTCGCCGGGGCGGAATCGGCGGACCGGGAGCCCCAGGAGTCCCCATGACCGCCGACGACGTGATCCGCGCCCTGAGCCTGCAACCGCACCCGGTCGAGGGCGGGTTCTTCCGCGAGACGTACCGCACCGCCGCGACGCTCCCCGCGAGCGCGGTCCCGGCGCACGCCGGCCCGCGGTCGGTCTCGACGGCGATCTACTACCTGTTGAAGCCCGGGCACGTCTCGGAACTGCACGTCCTGCCCGGCGACGAGGTGTTCCACTTCTACCTCGGCGCGCCGGTGCGGATGCTGCAACTGCTCCCCGACGGCACCGGCCAGGAAGTGGTGCTCGGCTCCGACATCACCGCGGGCCAAGTGCCGCAGTTGGTGGTGCCGGGCGGCGTGTGGCAGGGGACGCGACTGGTCGGCGAATCCGGCTTCGCGCTGCTCGGCTGCACGGTCGCGCCGGGGTTCGACTACGCCGACTACCGCGGCGCAACGCGGGCCGAACTGGTCGCGAAGTGGCCCGCGTTCGCCGACGAGATCGCGCGTCTGACGCCGCGGGGGTAACTCGGAGTTTCGAGTTTCGAGTTCAAGGTTTCAAGTTCAAGACCCGAGCGTGTGTGCCCGTCGATTGGGGCACGGGCCGGGCGAACCCTGAGCGCCAGCGAGGGGGTGAGGCGCACCCCCTCGCTGGCGCTCAGGGGTCGCCCCAAACCACAAGGACACCCACCCGAGCCGGTGCTGTCCAACTCGAAACCTTGAACTCGAAACCCGAAACTACAAGGTCTTCAGGTACTCGATCACCGCGGCGCGCTCGGCGTCGGTGAGGTCGTCGCCGTAGGTGTGGCCCGCGTTGCTGCGGCCGGGCTTCGACGTGTCGTACACCTTGCGCTTCTCGCCCCCCGGGGCGCTCTCGGGCGGCGGCTCCTTCAGTTCGGTCACCTTCCAGCCCACGCGCTCCTTGTCGTAGTCCGCCTCGTCCGTCTTGAAGCTGCGCGTGAAGAGCCTGGGCCGGGCCTTCGAGTTCAGCACGCCGGCGAGCGTCGGCACGCTCCCGTTGTGGAGGTACGGGGCCGTCGCCCAGACGCCGTCGAGCGGCGGCGCCTGGTACCCCGGCGTCCACCGCAACTGCGTCCCCGGCACGAACCACCCGGCGCTCTCCTTGCCGAACCACGACTCCGAGTACGCCTTGCCGTAGGCGACGTCGACGCCCGCGTGCCGCGTCGGGTCGGTGCCGATCTCCGCGAGCGGGACGACCTTGTTCGGGTACGTCCACTTCTCGCCGTAGGTGCCGTGGCACTTCGCGCAGTGGTCCGCGAACACCGCCCCGCCCTTCGCGGCGAGCGGCTTGTCGATCGCGAACGGGTACTTCGGCGGTTCGAGGCTCAGCAGGTACTGCTGCACGTCCTTGAACGCCGGCTCGGCCTTGTCGAACGCCTCGGGGCCGTTGAGCGGGTGCAGCATGAACTGCATCAGCGTGCGGACGCTGCGCGAGTCGGTCGCGCCGGTGTGGTAGATCGTCCGCTTCTTCTTGAGGAGCCACCACGCGGGCACGTCGGAGCAGGTGTCGTCGCGGAGGCCGAGGTCCTTCCACTTCCCGTTCAGGCTCAGGTCCGGGTTGCGGAACCCGAGCAGGTACACGCCGAACCCGTCGGCCTCGTTCGTGCCGCGGACGTTCGAGAACGTGAACGGCAGCTTCTTGATGACGCCGTCGGCCCTGGCCATGTCCTCGAACAGCGACTGGATGTCGAGCGAGCTGTTCCCCAGCCCGATGACGCTCGTGCCGAACAGCGAACTCGCGTGGCACAGCATGCAGTCGTTGCCGATGCCGGTGGCGAGCAGCAGCGGCGCCTTGCGGAGCCCCATCGGCAGGCCGTCGTTGGGGTACGGGGCGGCGTGCAGGCCGTAGCGGGTGCGGAGCTGCGCGTCGAAGTCGGCCGGCCGCTCCTTCACGCCGTCCCACGCCTTCCAGATGTTCGGAACCGACCGCGCGGTCCAGAACCCGGGGATGAACGCCGTCTCGGTCAGCGCCTTGTACCCCCGCTGGGCGGCCGGAGTGAGCGTGGGTTCGGCGGCGACCGCGGGCGACGCCAGCACCAGCAGAACCAGACTCGCGAGTCGCTTCATCGTGTCGCCCTCCGTTCGGTCGGCACCTCATGATAGGCGCGGCGGCCGGCCGCCTCAACCGGGGCCGCACGGAAGCAGGGTGTGGTCTGGTGCTGGGCGGACCCTGAGCGCCAGCGAGGGGGTGAGGCGCACCCCCTCGCTGGCGCTCAGGG
>NZ_JBHYGG010000205.1:0-3352 GCF_051859125.1 Gemmata sp. | reverse complement strand
GCTACACCGAACTGAACACAGTTCCCACCAACTTTCGCGACGCATACCCCGCCGGACCCGTCCGCGGCGGGCGGTGCTGCCCCCGGCGGGGCGGGGCGGTACATTAACGTGTGGTGCCCCCCGTGAGGTCTGCCATGTCCGCGCCGCCTGAACCGCTCCGCGTCCTCGTCATCGACGACGACAAGAACCTCGCCGAGGACATCGCCGAGGGGCTCGACCGCCGCGGGCACGACTGCACGGTCTGCACCACCGGGCGGGCCGGGGTCGCGAAGCTGGAGCAGGAGGCGTTCGACGTCGTCCTCACGGACCTGAAGATGGCCGATACGAGCGGCCTCGACGTGGTCAGGCGGTGCCGGCAGGTGCTCCCCGACGCCGAGGTGTTCGTCATCACCGGGTTCGCCGACGTGCGGACCGCCGTGGAGGCCATGAAGCTCGGGGCGTCGCACTACCTCCAGAAGCCGATCGACCTCGCCGAACTCCGGGCCGTCGTGGACAAGTCGGCCGAGCGGGTCCAGACGGTCCGCGACCTCCGCCGCCAGCTCGACGAGAAGTTCGGGTTCGAGGGGCTCGTCGGGAACAGCGCCAAGATGCAGCGGGTGCTCCAACTCCTCCGTGCCTACGCGCCGACGACCGCGTCGGTCCTCGTCCTCGGCGAGAACGGCACCGGCAAGGAACTCGTCGCCCGGGCGCTGCACACCAACAGCCCGCGGCGGAACAAGCCGTTCGTCGCGATGAACTGCGCCGCGCTCAACGAGAACCTGCTCGACGACGAGATGTTCGGCCACGAGGACGGCGCGTTCACCGGCGCGCGGGGCCAGCGCAAGGGGCGGTTCGAGTACGCCCACGGGGGCACCCTGTTCCTCGACGAGATCGGCGACATGCCGCTGTCGCTCCAGGCGAAGCTGCTCCGGGTGCTGGAGAACGGCGAGGTGGTGCGGATCGGCGCGAACACCCCGATCACCGTGGACGTCCGCGTCGTCGCGGCGACCAACAAGGACATCCCGAAGGAGGTCGAGGCCGGGCGGTTCCGGCAGGACCTGTACTACCGGCTCAAGGTCGGGACGATCCGCCTGCCGTGCCTGCGCGAGCGCCGCGAGGACGTCCCCCCGCTCGGGGCGCACTTCCTGAAGGACCTCGCGAAGCGGCACGGCAAGCCGGTCCCGAGGGTCGCGGCGGCCGTGTGGCGGGCGTTCGAGAACTACGACTGGCCGGGCAACGTCCGCGAGCTGAAGAACCTGCTCGACAGCATGCTGGTGCTGGACCTCGACGGCGAGCTGACGTTCGACGACCTGCCCGAGGACGCCGGCGTGCGGCCGCACGGGCTCCCCGGCGGCCCGACCGCGGCCGCCGGGGCGGACCACTTCATCGGCCGCCCGCTGGAGGAGGTCGAGCGGTACTACACCGAGAAGGCGCTGGAGCTGACCGAGGGGAACCGCGAGGAGGCGGCCCGGATGCTGGGCATCGCCGAGCGCACCCTGTACCGCAAGATCCAGGAGTGGAAGAAGCTCGCCGAGAAGAAGGACGGGTGACGGTCGGAGTGTACTGTCGAAGTCCGACGCCCCACGCGGGCCGCCATGGAGGCGGCCCCTACAGAGAGTCGGTGTTCGGCCCGTAGGGGCCGCCCTCCGTGGCGGCCCGCCAACCACTTCCCGCGGATCTCGACAGCATTTTGACGGAGCGTGGCCGGCACCCGGAGTCGCCGGCCGCCGTGTTGTCACGCCCGCGCCAGGAGCGGCAGGTCCACGATGAGCTGCGACGTGTCGCGGCCCGCGAGGCGGCTCGGGCGGCCGGTCAGGAACTCGTCGACGTGCCGGGCGGCCTCGCGGCCCTCGGCGATGGCCCACACCACGATCGACTGCCCGCGGCGGCAGTCCCCGGCGGCGAACACCCCCCGCCGCGAGGTCGCGTACCGGCGGTCCGACGCGATCGTCCCGGCCTCGGTCATCGCCAGCCCGAGCGCCTGCGCCAGCCCCGCCTCCGGCCCCGAGAACCCGATCGCCAGGAGCACCAGCTCGCACGGGAACACAAGCTCCGAGCCGGTCATCTCCTGGAACTGCCGCTCGCCGGCCTCGTCGAAGTACTGCTTGACGCGGACCGCGTGCAGCTCCTTCACCCGGCCCTGGTCGTCGCCGACGAACGCGCTCGACTTGATCTGCCAGTCGCGCTTGCCGCCCTCCTCGTGCGCCGGGGAGATGCGGAGGATCTTCGGCCACAGGGGCCACGGGGTCGCCGGGTTGTGGTACTCGGGCGGCCGCGGGTTGTAGTCGAGCTGCAGGACCGACTTCGCCCCCTGGCGGTGGCAGGTGCCGAGGCAGTCGGCCGCGGTGTCGCCGCCGCCGATGATGATGACGTTCCTCCCGGTCGCCAGGATCGGCTCGTCGGCCACGTCGAGCCCGGCGACCCGGCGGTTCTGCTGGGTCAGGAACGGCATCGCCATGACGATGCCCTTCAGGTCGCGGCCCGGCACGTCGAGTTCGCGGGGCTTCGTGGCCCCGACCGTCAGCAGCACGGCGTCGTGGTTGGCGACCAGGTCGTTCGGGTCGATCGTGCGGCCCACGTCGGCCTTCACCACGAACTTGATCCCCTCGCCCTCCATCTGGGCGACCCGCTTGTCGACGTAGTCCTTCGCCATCTTGAAGTCGGGGATGCCGTAGGTCATGAGCCCGCCCGGGCGGTCGTCCCGCTCGTACACGGTGACCGCGTGGCCGGCCCGGCGCAGTTGCTGCGCGGCGGCCATGCCCGCGGGGCCGCTGCCGATCACGGCGACCGACTTGCCCGTCTCGCGGGTCGGCGGGTGGGGGACGATCCACCCCATCTCCCAGCCCCGGTCCACGATCGCGCACTCGATCGTCTTGATGGTCACCGCCGCGCCGCTCAGGGCCAGCACGCACGCCGACTCGCACGGGGCCGGGCACGTCTTCCCGGTGAACTCGGGGAAGTTGTTCGTGTCGTGCAGCGCCTGGAGCGCCTCCTCCCACCGGTTCCGGTGGACCAGGTCGTTCCAGTCCGGGATCAGGTTCCCGAGCGGGCACCCGGTGTGGCAGAACGGGATGCCGCAGTCCATGCACCGGGTCGCCTGCGCCCGGACGCCCTCGGGGGGCATCGGCTGGTACAGCTCGTCGTAGTCCTTGGTTCGCTGGTGGACCGGCCGGGGCATGGGCTTCTGGGGGTCGACCGACAGGAACCCGCGCGGATCAGACATTGGTGACCTATCTCCTTCGCGACGTTGTGTTGAGTCCGATCGGGCCGTTCACTGGTGGCACGGGCCGGGGCTGTTTGGTTAGTGCGTTGGCCTCACGCGGGCCGCCACGGAGGGCGGCCCCTACAAGGCACTGGTTTGTAGGGGCCGCCC
>NZ_JBHYGG010000204.1:0-3356 GCF_051859125.1 Gemmata sp. | reverse complement strand
AGGTGGTTCCCGCCCCCGACCCCGTTCACCCACCGCTCGGTCACGGGTTGCTGCTGGTCGCCGTCGCGTTGAAGCGGTCGCCGGTGACGAGCTTCCCGATCGAGATGATGCGGAACGTCTGGGTGAAGTACCGGGCGAACGACTCGTTCGGGCGCTCCTGGAGCACGAGCGTGTCGCCGGGCTGGATGACGACGTTCTCGCGCTGGTCGCGGAACGCCTCGTTCAGGTCCACCCGGATCCGGACGGTCTGCTCGTTCGGGAGCCGGCGGACCACGGTCACGAGGCTCGGGTTGGGGTTGCCCAGCCCGGTGCTGACCGAGTTGGCGGTGAACTGGTTCTGGTTGAACCCGCCGTTGATGAGCGGCCCGCGTACCAGTGCGATGGCCTCGATCACCCGCAGGTCGCGGTCCCGGGGCACCGGGAGGATCGCCGCGGGGAGCAGCCCGGCGGTGTAGAACACCTCGGTGTCGCGGGCCTCGATGTTCACCGTGTCGCCGTCCTCCAGGGTGATGTCGGCCTCGGAGAACGTCAGCGGGCGGGCCGGGTTGGCCCGGGTCGGCACCCGGACGTACCCCTTGAGCGGGTCGGCCGGGTCGTACTTCCCGCGGCGGATCACGATCTCGTGCTTCGCGTCGAACCCGGGCGGGCCGCCGGTCTGCGTCAGCGCCTGGAGCAGGTCGTTGCGGCCCGGCTCCAGGAGCAGCGAGTACGCGGCCCCGCGCCGCCCGCCCCCGAACGACACCTCGGACCCGTAGTTCCCGGCCGAGATCGCCGGCGACCCGCCGTTGTCCTCGCGGACCACCAGCACCCGGTACTTCCGCGGCTGCATCAGGTCCACCAGCACCCGCTCCTTGCCCCTCACGACGATCTGCTTCTGGTTCACGATCTGGTCCACGATCAGCGCCCGCACCTCGAGCAGCGTCTTCCCCTTCACCGGGATCGGGTCGAGGAGCGGGAGCAGGATGGTGCCGTCGTCCTGGACCGGGACCGGCACGCCCTGGACGGCCGGCTTGGTGGCGTTCGGGTTCTGGGAGAACTGGATCGGGACGCCCTGGCTCTCCTTGGTGACGACCTCGTCGGCCACGACCGCGAGCACGTCGCCCTTGTCGAGCCGGTAGTCGCCCGGCTCGTTGATCCGGAGCAGGTTGAGCGGCACGTCCTTGAGGTCGGCCTTCGGCTCGGCGAACACCTCGGGCGGCAGCCGGCGGACCGGGATGCCGTCGGACACCGGGTTGGTCAGCGCCGCGCACCCCCCGGCCCCGCACGAGACGAGGGCGAGGGCGAGGGCGGCGACGCGGAGGGGTGCGGTTCGGGTCATGGTCACTTCCCGGCGGCTTCGGGGTGGCTCGGCGGCACGACCGGCAACTCGGCGCGGTTCGGCGGGACGATCGGCAACTCGTCCGTGACCGGCGGCGTCGGCACGAACTCGGGGAACTCCGGCACGCCCGCGGGCGGGGCCGGGAGCTTCACCGCGGGGGCCATCGGGATCACGACGGCGGGCGGCGCGGCCGGGGCCGGCGGAGCGGGCGACGGCGCCGGAGCGGGCGACGGCGCCGGGGCGGCAACGGCGGTTCGGAGCGGGGCCAGACTCGACCCGGCCCCGGCCGCGTCCCCGGCGGACTGCGGGAACAGCGTCGGTTGCGGTGCGGGTGCGGGTGCCGGCGCGGGGGCCGGCGGCGGCGTCGGGGCCGGCATGGTGACCGGGGCCGGCGTCGGAAGCCTACCGGCGGCGTCGGCCCGGGGCACGATCGTGAACTGCGGCGGGCCGTCGTCCACCACCGGGAGCAGCACCGGTACCGTCAGGAACTGTCGCTTCCCCGTCGCGACGGCGATGTCCTGCCCGTACTTGAAGCCGAGCAGGTAGTCCTTCAGCAGGCACTGCCCCTCTTCAGTGAAGTACTTCTTGTGCCGCGTGTACTTCGCGGGCGGCACCGGCGGGACCGAGCAGTTGCCCCCGCGGTCGAGGTAGTCCACGTACCCGTCGAGGAACCCGTCGCGGAACTCGGCGGTGAACGCCCGCCGCGGGTACTGGGCGCGGACCTCTTTCCACACGGCCCGGCCCTCGCTCCGCAGCGTGTGCTCGACCCCGTGGAGCGAGTGGACAACGTGGGCCTCGTTCACGAGGGTGCGCGTGGCGTTTTGGGCGATGGTACAGCCCAGGGCCGATGGCCCGAGCGCCCCGGCGAGTGCAACCGTCTTCCATCGCATCGCGCGCCCCCTCCGGTGGCTTCCCCCGGGAACTATCGGCACGGGCGGGGGCACGGGTTGATAAACCCGGGCGGTTTTGACGGTTTTCCGAGTTGCGCGTCCCGCCGCGTGTGCCATGTTTGCTCTGACGGGAGCAATCGTCTCGGTTCCGCGGCGCGCCGGGCCGGGGACTTCGCCAGAAGTGGCCGAGCCCACTTGGCGGCGCGGGCGGGTCGGGACGATTGTGATCCTAGCATTGGAACCATTTCGACCGGCGCAACCCGGTCCCTCCCCTCTCGGAGTCCATTTCATGGCGAAGGCAGCAGCGAAGAAGCCAGCAGCGAAGAAGCCGGCCGCGAAGACGGCCGCCCCGGCGGCGAAGAAAGCCGCTCCGGCCGCGAAGAAGCCCACACCGGCGGCCAAGAAGGCCGCGCCGGTGAGCAAGAAGTCCACTCTGGTGGCGAAGAAGGCCGCACCCGCCGCCCCCAAGAAGGCGGTCGCGAGCGCGGCGAAGACGACGAAGAAGCCGGTGGCGAAGAAGGCCGCCCCGGTCGCGAAGAAGCCGGTCCCGAAGAAGACGCTGCCGGCGGCCCCGCCCCCGGTCGCGCCGGCCGAAGTTGCCCCTCCGCCCGTGCCCGCCCCGGCCGCCGAGACCCCCGCTCCCGCCCCGGTCCCCGCGGCGGCCCCGGCCCCCGCTGGAGCGCCGGTGATGTGAGTACCGGCCCGGTTGATCGGTAGCCGTGGCGCGCTCTTGCCCTCCCCCCTCGTGGGCATTGGTATCTACACAAGCGCTTTTGGAACTTGATCAGCCAGTTTGGCGATGAAGGTTTTGAGTTTCGTGAGACTGGGATGTTCGAGCAGGGCGACCATCGACAGCAGCACCCACAACCCGGCCAACAGAGCCGGGGCCGTGTGGCGGTTGCTCTTCCTCACCTGCCGCCCGCTCAACCGCACCAGCGCGTCCGTGAACGCCATCGCCGGGACCGAGTCGTCGTGGTCCAACTGCCACACCCCCACGCACGCCATCGCGGCCACCAGCAACCGCCGGGCGATGGCCGGGCCGCTCTGCTGCTGCCACTGCTCCACGTAGTGCCCGGGGCTTCAGCTCGACTGCTGCCGATTCTGTGACCGTCCGTGGCGAGGTAGCATGAGGGTTGCTGAAGCTCCCA
>NZ_JBHYGG010000203.1:0-3558 GCF_051859125.1 Gemmata sp. | reverse complement strand
CCCGCCGGCCGCGAGTCGCGGTTGACGCCGCCGCGGCGTTTGCCGTAACCTCCCGGGCCGGGAACGATTCCGGGCGCGGCCACGGACACGGAGCACGTCATGTCGGCAGAGGTCGGTGGGCAACTGGAGGTGGTCCCGGCCCGGCGGTCGCTGTTCGGGCCGGACTACGTGCGGCTCGCCGTGCTGGTGCTGGTCGGGATCGGCGTTCACGCGTGGCTCATCGCCCACACGGCCGTCCCGGCCCGCGACAGCCTCGGGTTCGCGCGGTACGCGCTGAACCTGTCCGACCCGCACCCGGCACCCGAATCGAGCGACCCGCGGCAGCGGATCGACGTGATCCGGACGGCCGAGCAGCCGCCCGCGTACCCCGCGGCGATCTGGGCCACGGAACTGGTGCTCCGCGCCGCCTGCGGGCTCCCCACCCCGGACCGCGCCCTGCTCGCCACGCAGGTCGCCAACGCCGCCGCCGGTGTGCTGCTCATCGTCCCGATGTACCTCACCGGGCGGATGCTGTTCGGCCGGAACGTCGGGTTCGCCGGCGCCCTGCTGTTCCAGGTGCTCCCGGTGCCCGCCCGGGTGACCAGCGACGGGCTCTCGGAGGGGACGTACCTGTTGGCGTCGGCGGCCGCGATCACGCTCGGCGTGCGGGCGGCCCGGCGGCCCACAATCGGCGGGTTCCTGGTGTGCGGGCTCGCCGTCGGCGCGAGCTACCTGGCCCGCCCCGAGGGGCTCCTGACCGGGATGGCGGTGGGGCTGGTCGCCTGCGCCGCCGGGCTCGCGCGGCTGTGGCCGCGGGACGCGGCGCTGGGCCGCCTGGCGGCGCTCGGGGTCGGCGTCGCGCTCGTCGCCGTGCCGTACGTGGTGCTCATCGGCAAGCTCACGAATAAGTCCACGCCCGGCGCGATCATGAACCCGTGGGAGACGCCCCGGATCTGGCAGGGGCAGCCCAGCGCGGCGGCCGCGCCGGCCGAGGGGCTCGCGCTGTTCGGCGCGTGGTGGGACCCGAAGGAGGACGAGGGGAAGAACCGGCTCGTGTGGGCGGCCGCGGCCGTGTGGACCGAGGTCATCAAGGCGGTCCACTACGTCGTCGGCACGCTGACCCTCATCGCGATCGGGGTCCACCGGCGGCGGTTGTTCGCCGGCGACCTGGGGCTGTGGGTGCCGGTCGCGCTGAGCGGCCTGAGCCTGCTGCTCATGTTTTTCCTAGCGGCCCGGGTGGGGTACGTCTCGGAGCGGCACACGGTGCTGCTGGTGATGCTGTGCTGCGTGCTCGGCGCGTCGGCGATCGGGCCGGTCGTGCGCGGGCTCGCCCGGGTGCCGGTCCTGGGCCGGGTCGTGGTGTGGCCGGCCGCGGCCCCGGCGACGTTCCTCGCGGTCCTCGTGGCGTCGGCGCTGCCGTACTCGCTGAAGTCGCTGCACCCGCAGCGCGAGGGGCACAAGCACGCCGGCCGGTGGCTCGCGGCGCACATGGCCGAGGGCGACTGGCTCCAGGACCCGCTGGCGTGGGCCGAGTGGTACGCGGGGCGGACCCTGTACCAGTCGACGCACTACTCGGGCCGGCCGGAGTACGTGTGGATCGTGCTGGAGCGGGGCAAGGTGAGCCCACACTCGCGGCTCCCGCAGTGGGAGGAGGCGCGGCAGCGCGCGGCCGGCCGCGCGCCGGTGTACCGCTGGCCCGAGGACGCCCCGGAGTCCGGCCCGGCCGTCGAGGTGTACAAGGTGCCCTTCGCCGACCTCGCGCCGAGGTGAGCGCGTCCGGCGAGCGGGGGGCGTGAGCCCCCCGAGGTGTTTCTGGCGAACCCGCCGCGCGTCTGCCGGGGAAATGGTGGCCTATCGCGGGTCCGGTGGGTAATGTTGCGGAAACGCTCTCCCGCACCCGCTGCCACCGCCAGGACCCCCAATGTCTGCTGCCGCCCCCGAACAGCCCGCCCGCACCGGGTGGGCCAGCCTCAAGGACCTCTCCCGGTACCAGTGGTTCGTGTTCATCGTGTGCTGTCTCGCCTGGGACATGGACTGCCTCGACCAGCAACTGTTCGTGCTGGCCCGGCGGCCCGCGATGACCGAACTCGTCGCCAAGGTGACGCCCGACGACCCGCGGCTCCCCGAGTTCTCCCAGCGGCTCGTCGAGAAGGCGGCCCAGGACGGCAAGCCCCCGCTGCCCGCCGAGGCGGCCCGCGCCGCCGCCCGCACCGCGCTCCAGAACGCCGACATCGCCGACGCCAGCACCTACGCCACGTCGTTCTTCATGCTCGGGTGGGCCATCGGCGGGATCGGGTTCGGCATCCTCGGCGACCGCAAGGGCCGGGTGAAGACGCTCATGCTCACCATCCTCCTCTACGCGGTGTTCACGGGGCTCAGCGCCCTGTCGAGCACCACGCTGGAGTTCCACGCGTACCGGTTCCTCACCGGGCTCGGGGTCGGGGGCGTGTTCGCGGCCGCGGTCACGCTCCTGGCCGACACCATGCCGCCCAACGCCCGGCCGATCGTCCTCGGGCTGTTCCAGGCGTCGTCGGTCCTCGGGAACTGCACGGCCGCGCTGCTGTCGATGTGGTTCGGGTCGCTCCAGGAGGCCGGCGCGTTCACCGGCCAGAGCGCGTTCGGGTTCCCGCTGTCGCCGTGGCGGGTGATGTTCCTCGTCGGCATCATCCCCGGGTTCCTCGTGGTGCTCATCCAGTTGAAGCTGAAGGAACCGGAGAAGTGGACCCGGGCGATGGCCGCGGGCGGCGCGAAGTCGGCCGGGTCGTACCGCGAGCTGCTCGGCGACCCGAAGTGGCGGCCCCGGGCGCTGGGCGGGCTGGTGCTGGCGCTGGCCGGCGTCATCGGCCTGTGGGGGATCGCGTTCTTCTCCCCCGACCTCCAGAGCTACGTGGCCGAGCCGGCGTACAAGCAGCAGGCCCAAGAGCTCAAGCTGGAGGGGGCCGAGGGGCCGCTCGACAAGCCGTTCCCCAAGGACTCGCAGGCCGACAAGTACGTCGTCGGCCAGAAGGCGTACTGGTCCGGGATCACCTCGCTGGTCCAGAACACCGGCGCGTTCTTCGGCATCTTCGCGTTCAGCATCCTGACCGGGTACGTCGGGCGGCGGCCCGCGTTCGCCCTGTTCCTGGTCCTCGCCGCGCTGTCCACGGCGATGGTGTTCATGTTCCTGAACTCGTGGTCGGACATCATGTGGATGGTGCCGATGATGGGGTTCTTCCAGCTCGCCCTGTTCGGCGGGTACGCGATCTACTTCCCGGAGTTGTTCCCGACCCGGCTCCGCAGCACCGGCACGTCGTTCTGCTACAACGTGGGCCGGCTGATCGCGGCCGCCGGCCCGTTCGCGCTGGGCAAGCTCGCGAGCGTGGCCTACGCCCACCTGCCGGCCCCGGAGCCGCTCCGGTACGCCGGGCTCACGATGTGCAGCGTCTTCATCCTCGGCCTGCTCGTGCTGCCGTTCCTGCCCGAGACCAGGGGCAAGCCGCTGCCGGAATAAGGACACCCCCTTGGGCGGGCCGGGGGGGGGGGGCGGCCCCCGGGGGGGGGGGGCGCCCCACCCCCCCCCCCCGCCCCCCCCCCCCCCCC
>NZ_JBHYGG010000202.1:0-3731 GCF_051859125.1 Gemmata sp. | reverse complement strand
ACGACCAAAGAAAACCAACCAACGGACTTGACCTGCACACGGCTTCATAGTCGACTAAGCTCACCTGCCGGCGGGGCGCGGTGAGCTACGAATCTGGGAAAGCCGTCGTGCCCCCCGCCGTCTCCTGTAGCGGGTGGTTCAGCGCTGCCAGCGATGCCCGCGACTACGAGCCGAGAAGCATCTGGCCGACTGCCTGCACCGGCTCCCCGCGGCCCTCCATCTGGGTCACCGCCGCCCCCATCGCGGCCCACCACTCCGCCGGGTCCTGGTCCCGCGGCTCGTCCCGCGGCGCGCCCGACAGGTCGACCGCTCGCCGCCGGAACGTCAGGTACGCCACCCACCCGGCCAACACCCTGGTGCGGTACTCCGGGGTGGCGGACTGGTGGAAGTGGAACCGGATGCCCTTCTCCTGCGACGCCGACGCGACGAACACCCGGTCGTCCGGGCCGAGCACCGGGAAGCTGGCCAGGTCCGCGGGCACGGCCACCCGCCGGGTGGTCGCCTTCACAATGGAGAACACGTCGGGCCGGGGGGGAGATTCGACCGCCGTGGGCGTTGGGGGCTCGTAGCCGGCATCGGGAAGCGGGGGAAGGCGGGTTGGCACGGCGACGCGCAGTTCCGGGCGCGCGGGCGGTAAAGGTTGCAACCGTCCCGCCGGTCGGCGGGGAGCGGTTCGGACGGGTTCGCCTGGGACTTCTTGGGCATGGGCCGCCGGGCGCTCGTGCGGGCATGGTTGGCACACCGCGTGCTGTACACCACCGCGACGAACACCAGTCGGGCCGAGGTTCCCCGGCCCACCCCCCCACCCGATCACACGTCCCCGTGCCTGTCAACGAGAGGCGGTGGCGACAGCCACCGGCTTCTTCTTTCCACGCCGGTCGTCGTCGCGGCCAACCGCACGATCCGCCCCGTCATTGCGGCGAGAATCCGGTCGCTTCACCCCGAACCGCGCCACCAGCACCAGCACGACCACCGCATCAGGAACTCGTGCGGTCCGGTCGCCACCCGAAGAGGTGCCCGGCCTTGATCGTCGCCGCGACGGCGGCCGGCACCATCTCCTCCCAGGACGGATCCCCCCGCTGGAGCCGGGCCAGGACGTCGGGCGTGCTGATCGACAGGAGGGACGCGTCGTAGTCGCGGATCGGGGCGACGCGGCCGAGGTCGAGCAGCAACTCGCGGAGGTGGTGCCAGGGGGGCGACACCGGGCCGTCCCCCGCCGTCTGAATCCCGCCTGTGGCCGGGTCCCGCGTGGGGTACGCGTACACCGTCACGGACCGCTTGAACAGCCGCCCGACCGCCTCGAGCGCGCCGCCCGGCAGGGCGGGATGGGACCCCTCGTCCAGGAACTGTTGGAGCGCGGGCAGTTCGACCGCGATCCCGACCGGCGCGTCGGTGGAGCGGGCCAGGTACTCGGCCAGCTCGTGGAACGGCTCGAACCGCGAGATCAGCACGTCGAACCCGAGCGCCCCCAGGACGTCCGCCCGCGCGAGAAAGTCCTCGTGACCGACGCCGGGCTGCGGGTCGAGGCTGCGGAGCGTCATCTCCGCGAGCACGACGGGCCGCCCGCCGCGGACGCCCGGCACGTCGAGGAACTGCCCCCGCGCCCGGTCGAGTAGGTCGGCGGTGAGCCTCGTGAACGGCCGGAAGGAGCACCGCTTGACCAGGACCGGCCTCTTGTAGAGCACCTCCGACGCCTGCACCACCTCGCCGCCGGCCGTGAACAGGGCCGCGTCGGTCAGCCCCTGCTCCACCAGTTGCAGGCTCAGCAACCGGTTGTCCACGCCTACGAAGGCCGGCCCCGAGAGCTTGATCATGTCGACCTCGGCCCGCCCCCGGGAGAGGTCGTCGGCCAGCGCGGCGATCAGGTCCGCCGGGTTGTCCCGGAGGAAGAAGGCGGCGTGGATCAGGTTGACACCGAGCACGCCCAGCGCCTCCTGCTGACCGGCGGGGGCCGGGTCGAGCAGGTGGGCGTGGACGATGACCTCGGACGGCTCCTCGTGCGGGCGGGCCTGGAACCGGACGCCGACCCAGCCGTGGCCCGGCCCCGGGTTCTTGTGGCCGCCGGTCGCCACGGTGTCGGCGAACGCGAAGAACCGCTTGGCGTCGGCGCGGCCGGGTGCCAGCAGGTCGCGTACCTGGGCGAACTCGTGGTCGAGCATCGCCTCCAGTCGCTGCCGGCTGACGTACCGCTTGGTGGGCCCGTATTGCGCGTCGCTCACCGCCATGTCGTAGGCCGAGACGGTCTTGGCCACCGTCCCGGCCGCGCCGCCGGCGGAGAAGAACCACCGGGCCACCTCCTGGCCGCCGCCGATCTCGGCGAGCGTGCCGTACGTCGTCCCGTCGAGGTTGAGCGCCAGCGCCTTCTGTCGCGTACCAAGGGCACCGTTCGCGTTCATGACCGCCTCCTGTTCGATTGCCGGGGTTCCCACACCGCCGGGCGGCGACCTGCGCCACCCCGTTACGCCACATCAGACGATGTGGCCGCGGGCGGTCTTACCCCCCTTGCGGGTGATTTGTTGGCCGAGAGCCCGCGGACGCGTGGCTCACACGGGCGGAATCGTGGGGGTGTGGGGGACGCGGGAAGTCCCGCGAGCGACGCGATCACCTCATGAACCCGCGCCGTCATCCTTTAACGCCGCGAGCAGGGCGCGGAACTCCTCCGCGCACTCCGGGCACGTGTCGAGATGCTCGGCGGCCTGCTGAAGCGGTTCCTGGATCGGCTGGAGCGCGGCAACGAGCTCGGCGTAGCTCGGCGCGTACCCGAGCCAGTCGTCGCAGCCGATCTCGTCCGGCCGGGTCCGCAGCACGAACCGGGCCAGTTCCTTGAGTTCGTCCGGTGACAGGCTCATGTGTTCTCCTGGGTTGGGTTCCCCGGTGGCTACAGGTCGAACGCCGCCCGGACCTCGTCCCCGTCGATCCCGGCCGCTTCGAGACCCCGCTTCAGGCCCTGCCGGGCGTCGTGCGTCAGCTTGTAGATCGCGTTCCGCGTCAGCCCCATCTGGACGGCGATCTCGGCCTGCGGCATCCCCTTGAACTCGGCCACCAGCGCCCGCCGCTGCCGGTCGGTCAGGGCGGTTCCGATGACCCGGTGCATCGCGGCGAGGACCGCCTGCCGGGCGTCCCGGGACGGCCCTTCGGGCGGGGCGGGCGGGTGGCGGGCCGGTGCGTCCTCGACCAGACGGTCGAGTGACACGTCCCTCCACCTCGCCCGGCGGAGTTCGGTGAACGCGACCCGCACCGCGACGGTCACGGCCCAGGTGGTGAACCGGCTGTCGCCGCGGAACGTCGCCAGGCCGCCGAGGACCTTCAGAACCCCGTCCTGTGTCACGTCCTCGATGAACCCGTCGTCCGCGGCGGCGCGCCCGGCCAGCGCGCGACGCAGCCCGCGGCTCAGGACCTCCCTCAGTTCGGCCACCGCGGCCTCATCGGCCCCGCCGAGCAGCCGCACCCAGTCCTCGTTGGTCCGCGCAGTCACGGGCACTCCGAACAAAGTTCGCGCCGCCGGGGTAAGGCCTCCCGCGGCTACGGCGTCAGACGTGGCGTAGTGGGGTGACGAGGGTCGCCGCCCCGCCACCAGAACAGGAGACGACAATGACCGCTCTCAACCGCCTCGATACCGTCCTGTCCGACCTCGGCACCCGTGCCGAAGCCGTCGGCGGTCACGCCCTCCGCTACGGGCTAGGCTCTGTCTGGTGAACCGCAAGTCGTTGTGGCAGCCTCTAATCGGTTAT